>DASPNN010000475.1:0-6187 GCA_035626495.1 Chryseosolibacter sp. | reverse complement strand
TGGAGCGAACACGCCATGAGATCTCCGCTGGGACTCAAAAATTTGACGCGTATCACAAGATGATGATGGAGTTCGTTGGACGCCAACGCACATCCACAATGCTTGTGCGGAGGGGATCTCCAATCAAAAAGATGTTCGTCGACGGGGGCTTCAGCCGGAACGAAGTGTTTATGAACCTGCTTGCGGCTGCGTTTCCGGAGCTCGATGTGTGTGCAGCTTCTATGGCGCAGGGCAGTGCGCTTGGCGCTGCGATCGCGCTGCATCAACATTGGAACCCGGGGCCCCTGCCCTCGGGAATTGTATCGCTGAAACAGTTCGGCGGGCAAACGGCGACCGCGCTGTAAGGGTCAGTTTTTTTCAGCAAGCATGAAGACGGTCAGTGACTTTGGTCCATGGGCACCCAAAACGAGCGATTGTTCAATGTCTGCAGTTTTTGATGGCCCGGCGATAAAGGTTCCAAAATGATATTGGTCGGAGCCGATAATTTCGTAAGCCTCGGTAAGTGTCGGAACGATATCGCTGGCATCGATGACGAGTGCGAGATGTTCACAGATGAAAGGTAGTACACGGTCTGGTAATAGCCTGTCCGTTATCCACACGGCGCCATTTTCAGCAACTGCAAAATTTGCACGGAGAATAACGAGGTTCAGTTTTTCAAAGACGACACCATCGTTCGGCGGCGTGCCAATGCCCGCGCCCGGAACACTGCATAAGATGGATGCTTCGGCGGGAAATTTTTGGCCGACATGGCCGGCAATTTGTCCGGTGTTTTCAATTTCTATGACACTTCCGCCGATTGCCTTGACGATTTCTTTGAATTGCGTTTTCGCCTCAACCGGTAGCGCACCATCTAACCGCGTTGGAGTTGATGGCGGCGCCGGCGGTTGGCTTTTCTTGACGGCGGCCAGGATTTTTTCGCGGCTTGTCATTTTTTCGCGCGGTTTTGTTTATACCATTCCCGGAATGACTGTCGCGGTGCGGCGGGCAACTCGCGCTGTTTAGACCACGGATTGAACGAGCCGGTCAGGATCGACGGGAAATGCTCCATGATCCTGCGAACGATCCAGCCTCCCATCCGGAATACACGGACATTAGAAAGCGCAATACGCATCATGCCGACACCCAGTCTCTTTGACAGCGGAACATGGCCGTTTCTTACGAGGTCTTGTCGCCATTTGTACAATTGCTCATGGATGTTGATCTTAACCGGGCACACATTGGAACATGACCCGCAAAGCGTGGAGGCGAAGGGGAGATCGGCATACTTCTTCATGTCGAGAGCCGGGGCCAGAATAGACCCTATGGGTCCGGCCACCGCCGTGTGATAGCTGTGACCGCCACTTCTGCGGTACACGGGACACGTGTTGAAACATGCGCCACACCGGATACATTTCAATCCTGCGCGGTAATCGTCCGAGCCGAGCCGCGCACTTCTTCCATTGTCGACCAGGACAATGTGCATCTCCTGACCAGCACGCGGCCTGCGGAAGTGACTCGAGTAGGTGGTGATGGGCTGGCCGGTCGCGCTGCGCGCCAGCAACCGGAGGAAAATTGCGAGGTCTTTGCGCGCCGGAATAATTTTCTCGATTCCAATGCATACAATGTGAACATCAGCGAGCTGGACTCCGAGATCGGCATTGCCTTCGTTTGTGCAGACTACGACCTCGCCGGTCTCTGCCACTGCGAAATTGCCACCGGTGATTGCCGCCTTGCTCGTCATGAACTGCTCGCGTAAATGTTGCCTTGCTGCCGACGTGAGCACAACAGGGTCGGATACGCCTTTGGGGGTTCCAAGGTGTTGGTGAAAAAGTTCGCCGATCTCTTCCTTTTTCCAATGGATGCACGGAAGGACGATGTGGCTCGGGGGTTCATTGGCCAATTGAACAATCCGTTCGCCAAGATCTGTATCGACGACTTCAATGCCGTTTTTTTCGAGGTGCTCATTGAGGTGGCACTCCTCGGTGAGCATGGACTTGCTCTTCACAACTTTGGTTACGCCGTGACGGGCAATAATATTTTTGACAATGTCGTTATGTTCCTCCGGCGTTTCTGCCCAATGGACGTGTGCGCCGTTGAAAATCGCATTTCGCTCAAAGTCCAGGAGAAGCTCATGCAGGTTACTGAGAACGAAGTTTTTTATTTGCGACGCGTTATTACGAAGCTGCTCCCATTCAGGAAGCTGCCTTGCGGCAAGATCCCTTTTATGCCGTACGAACCACAGCGTTTTGTCATGCCAGTCCACGCGCGCTTCGTCGTCGTTGAAAATACCGGCCAGGGTGGCGTGGTCTTTTTGCTTCGTACCGCTTGTCATTGTGAGGAGTTTAGGATCTCGGCGATGTGAACAACCTTCAACGGGCTTTGTTGTCGTTTCAGGATACCCTCCAGGTGCATGAGACACGACATATCGCTCCCAGTGATGTATTCAGCGCCGTGACGCTGGTGATCGGCAACCCGGTCCTTTCCCATCTTCACGGATACCGCCTCTTCAGAGATCGAAAACGTACCCCCGAATCCGCAGCACTCGTCTTTCCGGTCAAGGGAAACGAGTTCGAGGCCGTCTACCAGTGCCAAAAGTTGCTCGGTCTTCGAGAAATGTGGAGCCACCAACTCGCTCATCTGAGCCAGCCGCAGACCGCGCTGTCCATGGCAACCCTGGTGTAATCCCACGCGGTGTTTGAACGAAGCTTCCAAACTTTTGAGTTTCAGGACATCGGTGAGAAATTCGGTTAGCTCATAGATCCTGCTGCGAATCTTCTCGCATTTTTCATCTCCTCCCGCGACGTGAAGGTGGTCTTTGACGTGCAATACACAGCTCCCGGAAGGAGAAACAACATATTCGCATTCGCCAAAATTCTTAACAAAAAGTGCATTACAGCCATCCGACAGGTACTCAAACCCGGCATTCGCCATTGGTTGGCCGCAACAGGTCTGAGCCGGAGGAAAAATAACCTGGACACCACATTTCTCCAGCAGCTCCAATGTGGCGATGCCGACCCTGGGATAGAACTGGTCGACGTAGCACGGTATAAAAAGTCCAACAGTCATTGCAGCCGAAAAATACTTAATCTTCGTTTATATTATAGAGCCAGCCGCAAACTAGATTTATAGCTTCGATGAAGCATCCTGATGTTACATGAGTGATTTCGATCGGTCCGTACATCGGCTGATTAAGGAACGTCTCATCCCTAAAAAAGGACGTCGGGAAACGACAGGACCCTGACAGTGGAGCGGTAGCGGAAGGCCGGTTAGCGTACGTCGCTTTTTCTTTTGTAAGTTCCGTCGAACAACGTGGTCCAAATTTTACCCGCGTCGACAGATTTCTCCCATCGCTGACGGATCATTCCGCCCGGCAGGGGTGTCCACGTAATCCGGTCGATCTGAAGCTCTCCCTTCGTGTTGCGGATCGCGTCGGTGGAAAGGATCATTTCATTACCGACAAGCCCACCCTTTAGTTCCAGGTGAGACCCCTGGTTGTCGACCCAGAGTTGCTGCCACTTGCCCGTCTGTGTATTGAAAAAATTGTAGCTCGTGCCTGTGAACTTCGAGTTTAAACTCGTCCATGTCTCGCGAATAATACAGCTGTCCTGCACAACCTCTATCCGATTTTCGCCGGCCAGTGTTCCCGCAGGGTTGTACACGGCCCACTCGCCGATCCAGAAGTCGAACTGGCGGTGATTGTCCGTGCAGCAGGGGCACGCTGATTGGGCGGCTGCACGAAGGGTGATCAACATCGCGATCACAACGATAAGAAATCGACTCATATCCTAATTTATTGAGAAACGCCGTTAGTCAGTTAATGGCGATGTACAAAAAGTGCAAAATCCACCCTCGTGGGGGAGCCTTATCGGCGATTTACCCTAAGATGCCACACCGGAAGGCAGTTAACAAAATATGGCTCTCCCGAAAACATTTGAGATCTTGACGTCTGAATTTGTAATCATTCCGATACCATATCAAAGGCCCGATCGCTTTAACTTTAGGGAGGAAAAAATTTGTTTGCGCAGAGCAGTCTTAAAATGAAAAAGTACATCCTTATGAAGGAAAAAGCTTCGCGACATGCCGTTCGATGCTTGCATCCAATGTTGGCGTTGCTGTTGAGTGTTTCGGTTATGGCGCAGCAGCCTGTTGACCGCCGTGCCACGCGCGAGACGCGCGCCCTGTTCCGAAACTTGCTTCGGCTGTCCGAAAATCACACCCTTTTTGGTCACCAGCATGCGACTGAGTATGGGCATGGGTGGGCGGGGGAGGAAGACCGCTCGGACGTCAAGGCGGTGGTGGGTTCGCATCCGGCCGTTATTGGTGTCGATGTGGCCGGACTGTCCGTGGGCACCGCGGAGGAGATGCGTGTCACTCGGGAACGCCTCACCCGGAATGTTGTGGATACTTACAATAGGGGTGGCGTTAGCACGGTAGCCTGGCATTTTTACAACCCCGTTTCAAAGGGCGGTTTTTACTGGGTAGACTCAGTGTCATTGCCGGCGGTCAAATACATCATACCAGGGGGGGAAGCCCATGACAAGTATAAGAGCATCCTGCGGGAAATCGGCGGATGGGCGAATGGATTGAAGGGAAAAAAGGGTGAGGCTGTGCCTGTGATTTTCCGGCCGTTTCATGAATTTGACGGCGGTTGGTTTTGGTGGGGCGCGCCACACTGCTCACGCGATGAATTTGTGACGCTCTGGCGGTTTACTGTGTCGTATCTGAGGGATTCGATCGGGGTTCACAATTTTCTGTATGCATTTTCCCCTGACAACCTGTTTAGTACGGAAGAGCAATTCCTTGAGCGCTACCCGGGCAATGAGTGGGTGGACCTTGTCGGGATGGACAACTATGGGGATATGGGTCGTGATGGGCGTTATGACCTTGATGCAGCGATCCGGAAATTAAAGATTATTTCAGACTACGCGATCAAGTCTGGTAAACTGGCGGCATTCACGGAGACCGGGCTGGAATCGATCGTCAACCCGACGTGGTGGACAGAAACGCTTTTAAAGGTTCTTCAGGCGAAAGATATGCGGATTTGTTACGTGTTGGTCTGGCGTAATGACATGCGCAGCCCGACACACTACTACGCGCCGTTTCCGGGGCACCCGAGCGAAGCCGACTTTCGCAAATTTTACGATAGCCCATATACTCTTTTTGAATCGGACCTGGCCAACATATACAGCACCAAAGGTTCTCCGGTAAAAATAAGAAGGACCGGCCCAAAGAAATGAACCGGTCCAACCAAAAACCCCCTTTTGGTCTTAAACTACTACTCCTTTATGAACTCAGCGTTGGCGGTGAATGTAACTTCTTCGCCGAGCATCGCCGAGCCGTAAGAAGTTGCAATGCCGAAATCGGTTCTGTTGATTGCACCGGTAACTTTGAAACCAGCCACTTTTTTCTTGGTGTAAGGATGGTCGATGGTTCCGCGGTACGTAGCATCGAGGGTAACTTCTTTAGTGACGCCATGAAGCGTGAGGTTTCCAACCACTTTGTATTTTTTATCAGCGACCTTTTTGAATTCGGTGCTCTTGAAGGTGAACGTCGGATACTTTTGCGCGTCAAAGAAGTCCGGTGCTTTCAGGTGCTTGTCGCGGTCTGCATTTTCTGTATCGATGGAGTTAACGTCGGCTGTAAACTCCACGACCGCGTCGGAAAAATCATCTTTCGATGCGGTGATCTTTGCGTCGAACGTCTTGAAAGAGCCTTCCACATCAGAGATCATCATGTGGCTTATGGTAAACTTGATGTTGGAGTGCGATCTATCTGATTTCCAGATCGACTCGGCAACGGGTTTGAAAGAGAATAAGGCAATAGCTGCCAAAAAAACGATTCCTGCTTTTTTCATGATTACTAAATTGTTTTTACTTGTTTATGGTATTCCACTGGTTGGGCGGAAGGCTGCAAAGATGATGCTGCGATACCGCCGCCGCCTTATCATATGTTAAGAAATTAATTACGCGGCCTTGATGAGCTGAATTTCCGACGCGATCCGCACATCGTCACTGACCAGAACGCCCCCGGTTTCGAGAGCTGCATTCCAGTTCAGACCGAAGTCCTTTCGGTTCAGCTTACCGCTGACAGTGAAGCCCGCTTTTGTATTGCCCCAGGGATCTTTTTGAATGCCGCCAAACTCAACGTCCAGGGTAAGCGGTCTTGTCACGCCCCTGATGGTCAGCTCACCGGATACTTTATAGTCATT
>DASPNN010000474.1:0-4647 GCA_035626495.1 Chryseosolibacter sp. | reverse complement strand
TCCAGAAATTTCGAAATAAAGATAACTGGCGTACTGCTCTGTACTACTCAGTAAAGAACTTTTTCCGGAAATCAGGACCCGCTCGCGCAGAAGTTACTTCCGCGCTAGCTGTTCCGACTACGGTGCGGGTTAGCTGTGACGGCTAGGTGCGGCGCTGCGTCGGGCTGGCCTTCGCTCACGAGTTCCAGAAATTTGGAAGTAAAGATAACTGGCGTACTGCTCTGTACTACTCAGTAAAGAACTTTTTCCGGAAATCAGGACCCGCTGGCGCGGAAGTTACTTCCGAGCTAGCTCTTATGACGACGGTGCGGGTTAGCTGTGACGGCTAGGTGCGGCGCTGCGTCGGGCTGGCTTTCGCTCACAAGTTCCAGAAATTTCGAAATAAAGATAACTGGCGTGCTGCCCTGTACTGCTCAGTGAAGAACTTTTTCCGGAACTCCGGACCCGTTGGCGCGGAAGTTACTTCCGCGCCACATCAACGACGTTCACCGAACACGAAACTCCAAGTGGAAGTTACTTCCACAAACGACTTCCCTCGGAGCATGCTCCAACTAACTAATCAGCGAGCTCAATATCGAGCAAGCCTATCAATCCGACGTATTGGGTTAAACTATTTCCGGTTTTGGAAGTAACTTCCAATTCGACGTTCGCAGCTCGAATTAGAGTTTCAAAGCGCGGGAGTAACTTCCGCGCTAGCTGTGACGGCTAGCGGTAGCGTTCGGGCTGGCCGCTGCCATCGCTCACGCGGGGAGGTGTTTAGACCGGGGGATATTTTCACCGGAAGGTACATCTGCAAAACAGACTTCTTTCCGAACCAATCAAGCAATTTCTTATTCGTCCCCTGCAGGTTGTCTCGTCAATGCTTTTGCCGCCGTGTGCACCGGGGTAAACCAAGATAGGCGCCGCTTCCTGGTATGACGTGAAACTGGAAATTACTTCTTGTAATTCAATACGCACTTTTCAATAATATCGCAGCATTCGTGCACCTGTTCTTCGGTGATCACAAGGGGCGGAGCCAGGCGTATGATATTTCCGTGAGTTGGTTTTGCGAGTAAACCATTTTTTGCAAAGTCAACACACAGATTCCAGGCTGTTTCACTTTCAGGCGTATCGTTAATAACGATCGCGTTCAGCAATCCTTTGCCGCGCACCAGGGTGATCAATTTTGTTTTTGCCACGAGCGCGCGCATGCGTTCACGAAATACCTCGCCCAGTCTGGCGGCATTTTCTGCCAGCTTCTCGTCCTTTACCACCTGGAGCGCCTCCATACAGACGGCTGCCGCCAATGGATTTCCGCCGAACGTGGACCCGTGTTCGCCCGGTTTGATCACAAGCATGATCTCATCGTCGGCGAGAACACAAGATACAGGCATCGTGCCGCCCGACAACGCTTTGCCGAGGATCAGAATATCTGCACGAACATTCTCATGGTCGGCTGCAAGCATTTTTCCCGTCCGCGCGATACCGGTTTGAATTTCGTCGAGCATCAAAAGGACGTTGTTCTTTTTACACAGGGCTTCGGCTTGTTTCAGGTAACCGTCGTGCGGCATGTAGACGCCCGCCTCACCCTGTATGGGCTCGATCCACAGTCCACAGACGTGCGGATTCGACAAAGCTTTTTCCATTGCGGCGATGTCATCATACGGGATGATCTCGAATCCCGGCATAAATGGGCCGAACCCTTTCCTGGCTGAAGCGTCGGTGGACGCGGAGACGATCGTCGTCGTTCGGCCGTGAAAATTCTTCGCGACGGCGACAATAATGGCAGTATTCTCCGGAATGTTTTTCTTTACATAGCCCCACTTACGCGCCAACTTGATCGCCGTCTCATTCGCTTCAGCGCCACTGTTCATGAAAAGCGCTTTCTGATATTCGAATGTCTCACAGATATATTTTTCGGCGACACCGAGCTTGTCGTTGTAAAATGCCCGTGAGGTCAGAGTCAGTTCTTTCGCCTGGTCGATCAGGGCCTGGATAATGCGCGGGTGGCAGTGGCCCTGGTTCACGGCGCTGTAGGCCGACAGAAAATCGTAGTAACGCTTGCCTTCAACATCCCACAGGTACACACCCTCGCCCTTACTCAGCACCACCGGGAGCGGATGGTAATTGTGTGCCCCATATTTTTCCTCGAGCTGAATCGCCTCCTGGCTTGATGTAATCGTGTCGACCATAACTTCCATTGTAATTGGACCTGCAAGTTAGTGATAAGGCAGTGAAAATCCGCATGTTCCAGCTGAATTACATTCATCATAAACAACCAATTGACATTCACCAAGGGTTTTCAACTAAGGCATTAAATCGCGGATGCTTGCGTTTGATGCTGCGAAGATTTGTCGATACCTTTGCGGTATGGAAATTGCCTTGCTGGTAACCGGAATTGTGGTGGGTGGAGTTATCGGGTGGATTGTATCGCGTTTCCGCCTCTCGGAAGAACGCCAGGCGAGCCGCACTACGATCTTGATTGAGCAGGAGAAGAATAAAGCGCTCCAGGCACAGACAAACCAATACAAAAGTCAGCTCGAGTCCGAGCAAGCCCGGGTGCTGCGGTTGAATTCCGAACTGGCAAGTACCGAGGCCGATTATCGAAACCTGCAGGAAAAATTACACGACCAGAAAAAAGAGCTCGAGTCGGTTCACGACAAGTTCACCGCGCACTTCCGAAATCTCGCCAACGAAATCCTCGAAGAGAAGACTAAAAAGTTTACCGAGCAAAACAAAACGGGATTATTCGACCTGCTGAAACCGCTTGGTGAGAAAATCCAGCAGTTCGAAAAAAAGGTCGAAGAAACTCACATCGACAACGTAACCCGCAATGCGGCGCTGCGCGAACAGCTGGAGAATTTACAACGACTCAACCTGCAGATGACACGTGAAGCCGAAAACCTGACGCGCGCCCTGCGCGGGGATTCGAAGACGCAAGGCGCCTGGGGCGAGTTCATACTTGAAAGCATTCTCCAGAAATCGGGCCTCGAAAAAGACCGTGAATATTTTATTCAGGAATCTTTCACCACAGAGGAAGGACGTTTCCGGCCAGACGTGGTAATCCGGCTTCCGGAAAACCGGTATGTCATTATTGATTCGAAAGTGAGCCTCACGGGATATAACAATTTTGTGAACTCCTCCACCGAAGAAGAAAAGGCCCTGGCGCTCAAAGGCCACCTGGTATCCATTCGACAGCACCTGCGCGGACTGGGAGAGAAGAACTACCACAAACATGTTTTGTCCGACAGCACGCTCGACTTCATCATCATGTTTATTCCCATCGAGCCGGCGTACATCCTGGCCATCCAGACTGAGAAGGACCTGTACGAGGAAGCACTGAATCGCAGGATCGTTTTTGTTAGTCCGACACTTCTCATCCCCTCGCTACAATTAATCAAGAACGTCTGGAAGCAGGAGTATCAAAACCGCCATGTACTGGAGATCGCAAACAAAGCCGGCGACCTGTACGACAAGTTTGTCGGCTTTACCGAAGACCTGATCCGTCTGGGTCAGCTGATGGATTCATCCAAGAAATTTTACGAGGAGTCGATGAAAAAGCTTTCAGTCGGCAGCGGCAACCTGGTCAGACGCGTGGAAGAGTTAAAAAAACTCGGAGCAAAGACCAGCAAGAACATGGATCCAAAACTCCTAAACCGGTCGGAAGACCAGACCGATCTCTTCAACTAGCAATTTGATTGCAAACTGGCTGCCGGTTGCTGGTTTTTTCGAGTTGCATCCGGTTCAATCGGTTAAGCCGAACGATGTTTGTGGTGGTCGCGCCCTTCGGAATCCGCCGGGACGAAGCCAAACTACACGACGCTTTGCAAAACGTCCGTCTGAATCAACCTTCCTCAAGTGAAACTCACCCAACAGGCAATAGGAGACCGGCAACTCCCTGCGACAACGCGCGGAACTAATAGACAGGAATTCGAAATTAAAAACTTAGAATTAATAAACCCTCCCTATCGCATCAACAATAATTTTCTTCAACTGCAGCGCGTCGATCAACCCTTGTTTCCCATAAAGAACTTTTCCACCCGGGGCAACAAAGACCGTGTATGGCAAAGCGCCCTCCCACTTCTTGTCGATGGCCTCAATAAAATCGTAACGATTTCCCTGGATGATGTAATTTGTCATCGACGCCTGTTTCCGTACAAGAAAATTCAGCGCGGTCGCCTTTCTGCCGATGTCATCAAAGCTGATGGTGATCATCTCGAATTCGCGGTTGCGATACATACGGTTCATATCGACGAATGAGGGGAACTCCGTGACGCAAGGACCACACCAGGTCGCCCAGATATTGATAAGCCGGTAGTTGTTTCCATCTTTGTTGGCAATGAGAGCCTTTAGCTCGTCCATGGAGAGTTCATCGATGGCAACTTTTTCCTTTGCCCACTCGCCAGCCGCCGCTTCGGCGTAACCGCGTTTCGAGGGCCACTTGATCGAGCATCCGAATGTTTTTGTTTTCTCAATGCTCACCGGTTGATCATTCAGAAGCTGTTCGAGTGCATTGCGGGTGTCGTGGTTCTTCGCCGTGCCGGGTTTCTCGCCATCGTCAATCCTTCCGGTATAACGGAGCTTGCGACTCTGGTCAAAAATAAACACGTGCGGCGTGGCTTGCGGCCCATACTTCATGGACACTTCGGAATTGGCGCCGTCGTAGAG
>DASPNN010000473.1:0-7114 GCA_035626495.1 Chryseosolibacter sp. | reverse complement strand
TTACGAATCCAATAAGTTATCTGTAAATAATGGAAAATCAATCAGTTGCACAAAAACTCGAAGCACTAGTCAAACTCCAGGCCATCGACTCCAAAATTGACGAGATCAAGAAGTTAAGAGGCGATCTGCCGGATGAGGTTCAGGACCTGGAGGACGAGATTGAAGGATACAAAACCCGGTTACACCGGTTTGAAGCTGAGCAGAAGGATTTGGAGGAGAGTATCAAGAAAAATAAGGAAGGCATCAAAGAGGCTGAAAAACTTATCAAAAAATATACAGAACAGCAGAAAAACGTTCGAAATAACCGGGAATTTGATGCAATTACGAAGGAAATTGAATTGCAGGAACTTGAAATTCAGATTTGTGAGAAGAAAATCAAGGAAGCCAAGGACCTGATCCAGGCAAAGAAGGACGAAATCGAAAAAACCAACAGTCTCATCGCAGAGCGTGGAGACCACCTTGAAAACAAGAAAAAAGAGTTGCAGGATATCATGGCCGAAAGCCAGGAGGAAGAACGCAAACTCGTTGTCGAACGCGAAAAGGCATCTAAGAAAATTGAAGACAAGCTGTTGAAATACTATGAGCGCTTGCGCGGAAGCCTATCAAACGGACTGGCGGTAGTTCGTGTCGTTCGCGGCGCTGCTGAGGGTTGTAACATCGTCATACCTCCCCAGAAGATCGCAGAGATCCGCGAAAAGAAAAAAATTGTGATTGATGAGCACTCCGGTCGTATCTTAGCAGATGTGGACCTCGACTCACTCGATGAAGGAGACAAGCCCAAGGCAAACAAAACGGCTGTTCCGGCTCCAAGCCGCAGAAAGAAAGTCGAATAATTTTATCGTTGAAAACCTTATAAAGGCCGGTGTTTTCGCCTGCCTTTTTTTATTTCACCATACCGCTGTTTCTCAGGAATGGAAATTCAATGATCAGCAGCGCCAGGCGTATGAGCTCGTCTTCCGGCTGCGAATGGACGAAGCCCGCCGGCTGCTTCCCCCACCCTGTTCGCTCCAGGATATTTACATCCATTCTCTATCCGAAACGATCGAGCTGCTGGTGACCGAAGACCCGAAAAAATTTCAGCTTTTCGAGCGACGGTTCGAATCCCGTGTATCCGAAGAAAGCAAAACTGCCATGCAACAGTTCGTCGAGGCAGAAATGCGGCTCCAATGGTCATTCGTTTACCTGAAGTTTGGCAATGAAATGGACGCCGCTTTTAATCTGCGCAGCGCATATAACCTGGCGCGGAATTGCCGTAAAAAAAACCCCGGATTCATTCCCGTGCGCAAAACGACCGGCATGTTAGATATAATGATCGGCGCCGTCCCGGAAAAATACGGTTGGATCTTATCCCTGCTCGGACTGGAAGGCAACATCGGCAAGGGATTGAAGGATCTGACGCTCGTGGCCTCGTCTGGCACAGACCTGGCTTCCGAAGCCGCTGTCCTCCATGCTGTCATCAATACATTCGTTTTACAAAAGCCTGCCGAGGGAACGAAGGAAATCAAAAACTCAGTGGCGATCCATCGAGACAGAAAGCTGGTTCTTTTTTTGGCTGCAGCGATCGCGATGAAAAATTCCGAAAGCGGCTACGCGTTATCGCTGCTTGAGAACGCCAATTTTACACTAAGTCCGGAGATGAAAGAAAACAACGAACTTTCTATCCCGTACGCGCAATACCTCAGAGGCGAGGCATATCTTCACAAAGGCGCGTATCAGCGGGCCATCGACGCATATTCATCGTTCATATCGAATTACGCGGGAATAAATTACTTGAAGGACTCATACTTCAAAACCGGCTTATGCTACTGGCTGGTTGGCGACCGGATGAAGGCGCGATCCTATTTTGACGAAGCGCGATCGCGCGGAAAGGAATCGACTGAAGCGGACAAACATGCTGCTCGCACACTGATGAGTGGCGAGGAACCGAACATTCCTTTGTCACAAGTTCGTCATTTTACGGATGGAGGGTTTTATATCCAGGCTGACTCGACCATCCGGGCGATCGCGCCCGCGATGCTTCGTTCGAAAAAAGAGCAGGTGGAATACTATTATCGCAAGGCACGGCTTGCCCACAAACTAGGCCAGCATGAGGCTGCGAAACTATTTTATGCGCAGACCATCGACATGTCGGAAAGCGACAACTGGTACTTTGCACCCAATTCGTCTCTTCAACTAGGCTACATTGCAGTCGAAAATGGTGATATTCCGACGGCCAGAAAATGGTTCTTAAAAGCGCTTGGCTACAAAAAGCACGAGTATAAAAACAGCATCGACGCGAAAGCGAAGTCCGCACTTTCTCAACTTAAGGCGAGATGAGCTGTGTCGTTGTAACGCTCGACGTGAAACATTCTACCGGTAAAGTTCAGCACGTAAAGGCACAGGTTTGTGTGGTCGAACATATCCATGCAGCGCAGCGGGTATTGAAGCAGATGGCATAGCAGGATCCGCATCGCACGTCCATGCATGCAAATCAAAATTGTGCGCTCCCGATCCTGGCGCATGATGAAATCCATCGCAGGTTTCATGCGCCGAATAACATCCTCCGGGCTTTCACCACCCTGGATCCGAAGCGTCGTATTTCCCTTTTGCCACTCGTTCAGCATGTAATGGTAATATTCGTCTTCCTCAACCGTGACGCGATGGCCCTCTTTGGCGCCCCAGCTTATTTCGTTGAGTCCGACCAGGGCGGTATGCTGAATCCCCAGATCGAAGAACTGCTTTACAGATTGCTGGCTCCGCTTCAAGGTAGACGTATAGATATGGTCGAACGGAATGTCCTTATAAGCAGCAAAAAAAGAGCACGCTTGCTTTCGTCCCATCTCGTTGAGATCGGTGTCCACGCCACTGCCTTGGACGATATTCTTCAGATTAAAATCCGTCTGCCCGTGCCGGATCAGGTAAACTTTTTTGCTGTTCAATTTTCCGCTATTTTACGCCCGCTTCTGCGATGCGTGGCAAAGCAGGCGCAAAAATAGACAAATTGTTGATTCACCCTAGTATCGCTGAACCTCAGGACCATGAACATCTTCAGACAGCGGGTGTCGGTTGACCAGCTCAATGCCATGTCTAAAAACACCATGGCAGAACAAATAGGAATTGAGTTTACCGCGGTAGGTTCCGATTACCTGGAAGCCAAAATGCCGGTCGACCGCCGAACTCATCAGCCATTCGGACTGTTACACGGTGGAGCCTCCGTTGCCTTGGCGGAAACAATGGGCAGCGTTGCGGCACATTGCTGTGTTGATAATGACAGACAGTTTTGTGTGGGCCTGGACATAAACGCCAACCACATCAAAGGTGTGCGGACCGGATACGTAAAAGGGATTACGAAACCCATCCACATCGGTAAGAAAACCCAGGTCTGGGAGATTCGTATTACCACAGAGGACAATGATCTGGTGTGCATCAGCCGCATTACCATGGCCGTGTTGGATAAAAAGAATTAGGAAACGATGAATACTCTTACCGCGGTGCCGCATGTCGATACATCGGAAACTGAATTATTGGATTTTCTGACCTCGCATGCCACTTCCAACGACTTTCCATTCGCATTGTGGCAGCTTCCGAACTCCGGCGTAAAGCATTTGTTGATATCGCATTCGCAGCGGAAGTCGCCAAAGGACACCACCATCGAACAGCTCGCTCCCGGCTTCATATTTGCGCCCTTCGACAAAGAGAAAGACGCCATCTACCTTCCGGCAGATTTTCTCTTCCGGTTCGAAAATGGCAAACTGCGTGACGACGAGGACGCGATCGGTGTTTCGTCACGCATGTGGCTCGAAAAGTCCCTTGGTGGCAAACAGAAGGTACGTGGAGTCAAGACCCCGGCGGCCGCTTCCCCCGCGCCGTCGACCACTGAAGAGGACAAGCACTTTATTTCGCTCATTAAAAAGGCCATCGAGCAGATCGAACAAAACGCATTTGAAAAAGTCGTCCCGTCCAGGACGAAATTCATAGATCTACCGCACGACTTCGACCCCCTTACCGCGTTTGTAAAATTGTCGACACGGTATCCTTCTGCGCTCGTCTCGCTGGTAAACATTCCAGGGATCGGCTGCTGGATGGGCGCTACGCCCGAGGTGCTGGTAACCGTTGAAAACCAGACGATATTCAAAACCGTCGCCCTTGCCGGGACACAGCCGTTCCGCGAGGGCACGAGTGTGCGGAATGTCGCGTGGACGCAGAAAGAAATTGAAGAACAGGCGCTCGTTGAACGATATATCATCAGCTGCTTTAAAAAGATCCGGCTTCGTGAATACGAAGAACATGGCCCCAAAACAGTCATCGCAGGAAATCTCATCCACCTCAAGTCTGACTTTACAGTAGACATGAAGGCGACGAACTTTCCGCAATTGGGAACTACGATGCTTCAACTGCTCCACCCAACGTCGGCGGTATGCGGAATGCCGCTGGAATCTTCTCTGGATTTCCTCAAGCGCTTCGAAGGATATGACCGGTCCTTTTATTCGGGTTATCTCGGACCAGTAAATGTCGACAACGACATCAGAATTTTTGTGAACCTTCGGTGTATGCAGATCCGTGATCGTAAAGCCCAATTGTACGCGGGTGCCGGCGTAACAATCGACTCGATACCGGAGGAAGAATATCAGGAAACGGAAATCAAGTTCGATACGCTGCTTAACGTCATCTTCTAAATGCTCCATCAGCCTATTTTTGACATTGCTGAACTCTGTGTTAAAAAGGGTATTCGCGAAGCGGTGTTGTGTCCCGGGTCACGCTGTGCTCCTCTGACCCTGGCATTTACCCGGAATAAGGGAATTGCGGCACGGACCTTCAGTGACGAGCGAAGCGCAGGTTTTGTTGGTCTGGGTATGGCTCAACAAACGCAGCGTCCGGTCGTCTTGATCTGCACTTCGGGCTCCGCCGCTTACAATTTTGCGCCGGCCGTTGCCGAAGCTTTCTTTAGCGAAACTCCGCTTATCATCCTCACCGCCGACCGCCCGGTTGAGTGGGTAGCACAGCATGACGGACAAACAATTTACCAATCCGAAATCTTTGGCAAACACGTAAAGCGTTCTTACCTGTTGCCACAGGACTATGAGCATCCCGATTCGGTTTGGGCTATCAATAGAATGGTGAATGAGGCCATCAACCTGTCGGTGCAGGAACCGCGCGGACCTGTTCACATCAACGCGCCATTCCGAGAGCCATTATATCCTTCGAAAGGCGAGCCAACGGTGTACAGCGACGGGATTCGGGTACTTAACGACCAGCCTTCTGACTTTACACCGAGCGACGCGGACAAAAAACTCATCGCGGAGTTGTGGCCGTCGTTTCGCAAGGTACTGCTGGTGGTGGGCCAGCAGGACCACTTACCTGGCATATCACGGCAGCTGCAAATGTTATCTGAGCGGTTCGGCATTCCTGTCGCAGCCGATATCATCTCGAACCTCGAGCCTGGGGACCATATTATCCACCACAGTGATCTCTTTCTCGGGCAGGCGACCGATAGTCTCAAATTGACGCTTCAACCCGATCTGCTCATTACGTTCGGAAAATCCCTCGTTTCCAAAAACCTCAAGGTGTTCCTCCGGAAGCATGCCCCTAAAAACCACTGGCATGTTCAGCCATGTGGAATAGCGGCCGATACTTTCAGAAACTTGACCCATGTATTTCATACACGCCCAGAACACTTTATCTCTCTGCTTATGGGTCTGCCGCAGCACGACACATTCGACAGCCAAAAGCAAGTGAACTTCCGAAATCTGTGGAGTGTGGAGGAGCGGCGTGCCCAGCGGGTGATCGACGAATTTTTTCCGCAGGAGCAGCTGTGCGAGCTGGAGGTTGTGAAGGTGGTGATGGATCACCTTCCCGCCGGGAGCAACTTGCATCTTGCCAATAGTATGAGTGTAAGGTATGCCAATTATATCGGGCCACGGCCGGGAGTGAACGTATTTGCAAATCGCGGTACGAGCGGCATCGACGGCTGTTCCAGCACGGCCGTGGGGCACGCCATTGCATCGACGCGAATGAATATTTTGATTACGGGTGATGTTGCTTTCTTCTATGACCGAAATGCTTTCTGGCACAACTACGCTGTAAGCAATCTGCGGGTGCTTCTTCTGAACAACCACGGCGGATTAATCTTCAACATGATCGACGGTCCCGCGGCGCAGCCTGAAGCAGCGGAATACTTTATTACGCGTCAGCCTCTGAACGCGTCAAAATTGTGTGAAGAGTTTGGCTTTGAGCATTTGAAGCTCGACAGCAAACGGAAGTTAAAAAATCTGATCAAGGATTTTTTAGGCGAAGGCGATGGTGTAAAAGTTCTCGAAGTGGAGACCGACTTGCATCTCAACCGCGCGATATTTGACAATCTAAAGCAGAAAATAAAAACCACTTATGAAAAGTAAATTCCCCTGGCAGCCGGTAAAGACTTACCAGGAAATCCTGTTCCACAAGATGGACGGCATAGCACGGATCAGCATCAACCGCCCGCACGTTCATAACGCCTTCACACCGCTGACGGTAAAAGAGATGATCGACGCGATGAATATCTGTCGCGAGGATGTTGACATACGAGTTGTTATCCTAACCGGAGAAGGTGGAAACGCCTTTTGCAGCGGCGGCGACCAGACGGTTCGTGGCCACGGGGGCTATGTCGGCGAAGACACGATGCCGCGCCTGAATGTACTGGACCTGCAAAAACTGATTCGTTCGATACCGAAGCCAGTTGTAGCGGCCGTCGCGGGTTGGGCAATCGGCGGAGGGCATGTTCTCCACGTGGTATGTGACCTGACGATCGCGGCGGAGAACGCCCGCTTTGGACAGACAGGTCCAAAAGTCGGAAGTTTCGACGGCGGGTTCGGAGCTTCATATCTCGCGCGAATTGTCGGTCAGAAAAAGGCAAGGGAGATATGGTACTTATGCGATCAATATGACGCGAAAGAGGCGTTGGATATGGGTTTGGTCAATAAGGTCGTACCCCTGGAAATGCTGGAAGAGACGTGCATTGAATGGGCCAAAAAGATGATCGCCAAAAGTCCTTTAGCGCTTCGTATGCTTAAGTCTTCATTCAATGCCGAGCTGGACGGTCAGGCAGGAATCCAGGAATTGGCTGGCAACGCCACGCTTTTATATTACCTCAGTGAAG
>DASPNN010000472.1:0-5120 GCA_035626495.1 Chryseosolibacter sp. | reverse complement strand
GCAGCGCGAGGCACGTTTCGCGCAAAGGCGGGCCGAGGGGAGTTTATGAGAATACAGGGGGAAATAATTTTCTTTTGGAACGGTAAGGCATACAGGATTTCAGACTGCGATAAAGAGAAGTCCGCATATGTCGCCAAGATCACCGGTGAATTCGAATTCATCCCGCGTTGTGATGCGCAGCCGGTCTTTAGAATTAGTCAACACCTTGAGAGTGAAATAATGGGAGGTATTGAAGTCTTCCACAATTAAAAACTGGCCGCAAGGCGAAACCAAATAAATACTGATATGAAACGAAATTGCCAAACAGGATAGTCAATGTAGTTATCAACTACGACGTTAACACCGAGGGATTAAGAAAGGGAGAGGATGCAGCACAAAAAGCAGATAAGGCAACCGAAGCCCTCCGCAATGATGCTAAAGGTCTAGGTGACGACTTTCAAAAATCTGGCGCCAAAGCAAGTTCAGCGCTGTCCGGACTCGGTAAAATCGCTGGTGTAGTGGCCGCAACGCTCGCTACGATCTCCCTAGCTCAACTTGTAAAAGATTCCTTCCAACTCGCCGCGCAAATGCAAAAGCTCGGCGCGGTTCTCCAAAACACACTAGGCAGCAGATCAGCAGCCCAACAAGCACTAAGAGAAATCCAAGCATTCGCCGCTAAAACTCCTTTCCAGGTTATTGGACTGACCGAGGCGTTTACAAAACTCGCTAACCGTGGCGTTGTCCCCGCGATGAATGAAATGCGGGCGCTAGGCGATATCAGCGCCGTTCTTGGTAAAGACTTTATGCAGCTCGTTGAGGCGATTTTAGATATCGATAATGATGTGCGGTGGAAGGAACTAGGGATTAACGTGCAATCAGCAGGCGATAAGATAAAACTTTCCTTCCGTGGCGTGAATGTGGAAACAGAGCGCACTGTTGAAGGTGTAAAGAACGCCATTGTCCAGCTCGGGAATCTGAAAGGCGTCAGCGGCACCATGGCAAGCGTTAGCGCTACCCTTGGCGGCAAGTGGTCAAACCTGGTTGATAACCTGGAGATTATAGGCAGCACCATAGGCGGTAAAGGTTCAGGTGTAGCCGGTGCATTACTTGACCTAGCAAATAACATTTTCGGCGCACTGAATAAGTCACTCAATGATAATGTTAAGGCGCTGCAATCAGAACAAACAGAACTTAATGTACTGGTTGGCGCAATCACCGCCGCTAACGTCCCGACGGAAGTAAGATCCACACTCATCGACCAGCTAAACAGAAAGTACCCCGACTTCCTTAAAAACCTGAACGCTGAAAAAGTCACGAACGAGCAGCTTACAGCAAGGTTGCAGGACGTGAATAACCAGTTCATGCGAAAGATTGCGCTGACTGCGGCTGAGGAGCGATTCAGGGACGTTCAAGAGGATATCCTTGATCTCATCGACGATGAAGTGGAAGCGAGGAAAAGACTCGAGGCGGTCCGCACTGGCGCCATTGTTATGCGGCCACCAACCACAAAGGGCGGCGCAGAAGGTCTCACCGACGAACAGGCTAAAAGACAAGAAATATTTCACCTGGAGGGAAGGATAAAAGAAATACAAGCCGAGAGGGAAGCTATCCAGGATCAACTTACTCAGCGACTCAATGAATACAATTCAGCGCTTTCATTATTCGACACGAAGGCGAAGGATTACTTCGAAAGCGAAACGAAGAACGCACAGGCGGCTAAAAATCACGGCGACGCTCTTAAGAAACTTGCCGAGGATGTAAATAATTATCTGGCGTACCTGTCTGATCTTGAAATGTTCCAAACTCGCCAGCTGTTGGACGAGAAGCAGGAGCAACGAAAACAGGAGACGGACCAACGGGAAGAGGATGCAGAAAGGCAAAGGGAAATGGATAAAACCAGTTTTGAACACTGGAAGTATTACAACGACCTGCGCAGGAAAAAAGAAAAGGAGGCAGCCGACGAGCGCATAGCCATTGAGGAAGACGCGGCGCTACGCCAAAAGGAAATAATGCAGGATCTCCAACAAGCCGCGTTCACATTTGCCCAAGGGTTAGTGGACTTCATGTTTGCTAGACGTGAGGAAGATTTAACCGGCATCCACGATTTTTATGACCGTCAACTAGAACTAGCCGGTGATAACGAACGGGCACGCAAGGAGATAGAGATAAAGAAGGATGCTGAAATGAAGCGCGCTCGAGATCGGCAAAAGGATGAAATGAAAAAAGATTCCATAAACAGAATCATTGCAGAGACTGCGATAAATGTAGCTGAGGCATTCCCAAATTATGTTCAAATGGGTCTAGCCGCCGCGTTGGGAGCCTTGCAAATTGGAACAGTCAAAAGACTGAACAAAGGAGAGATCGATATCAAAGGACCCGGTACTACGACGTCTGACTCAATTCCTGCCCTGCTTTCACGCGGTGAATCAGTTATGACCGCTAGGGAAACCCAACACTCTAAAGGTATTTTGAAAGCAATCAGAGCTGGTAAGCTAAGTGACCAGGCGTTAAAGGACGTCATGCGCAGCGGTCGCAATGGCACCGTATTTAGTGATGCTAAAATCGTTGGCGAACTCGCGGAAATCAAAGCAGAACTACAAGCAAACCGCCCGGCAGACGTAGTTGAGCGGCATGGAATTCTAATGAAGGCAACGAAGAAAGCGAGGGACTATAAACAGTATGTAAGAAAATCAGTAATGGGGGATTACTAAATGAGATTCAGATTTACACTTTCGCACACAGTTGACACCAGGTCGTCACTGCAACCATTGAGTGGTTTTGAAAACAACGGTTCCGGCGTCGACTGGACTACCGGTAGTAATCCTTCCGTAACACTCACCAACGGGCAGGACTCAAAGAACCTGCGCGGCGGCATTGGAAATGGGCGGACAGGAAACTACTACGACATAACGGTTAACTTTGATATTGTTCATAACTCTGGTTCAGGTCCAAGCGCGGAAATAAATGTGCTGCTATACACCTCTGGCATGGTCCTGATAGGGTCAGATTCACAGACATATTTATCCGCAGGGAATAAGTCATTTAATACGGTTATTAATGCCACGTCTGAGCCGGACTATATTGTAGTTGTTGTGGAAAATAATTCAGTTCTAAGCAGCTCACTTTCATTTGATATAAACTCAATCACAGTCAGCAGCGGCACCGTTACTACGACAGAACAGGAGATCACAGAGCCTGACGGATGGAAGGATGCCGTATTAAAACTCGAGAGGCACCCAGAATTCAAATCGCTTGTTGAATATTTCGAGGGGGAATTCATCTTTTATGGTGATAACGGTGAAGTTAACGGAGGTATCAATTTTATCAAGGACGTCGAGCGGGTCTATGGCCTTGACGCTAATATTAACATACTTATAGAAATTGATCCCAACGACGATGATAATTATGAAGAAGTTTTTACAGGCTTATTGAAGTTATCCGGGATGCTCCACATGCCTAATAACACTATGCGCGTGCCGATTGTGCGCAATGACTTCTGGAGTAAGTTTATAAACCGATTCGATACCCCTGTCGATGTCATGAGCGCAAAGGACCTTGATGGTAACTACTTGGAAAATGTGTACCAGCCAATCACTTTAAATTTACCTCCACAAAAGCTACGAATGGCATACAGGGCAACCCAAAAAACACCCGGGTATTGTCCGGTTGAAAACGAAACTAGTCATCCGTTTATTCAATTCGATTTATATAATGTAGATCTGAATGAAATTCAAGAAAAAAATAACTTTGAGTTTGCGTTTAACGTTGCTAAACCGGCACAGCTGTTCTATGCTAAATATGCAGGTGAATATACATTTGATATCAGCTACTACCTTACAGTCATGTTTGCAGATCCGGACACGGAAGACTGCGGACTGAACAACATAAGCGGCGTTCAATGGGACTTTGATATTTACATTCAAGTGAATTCAAGTGAACCAAAGAAATACAAGTTTATTCAAGTGGATCACGCGGGGACCGGCGGCGCAACGTCCGATGATGCTTACAGCGTCTTTACCTGGTCCGGCATGCTTAACTTAATTGAAGGCGATTCCGTTTTCGTTTATGCTGAGGTAAATAACACCTCCTTTCAGTGGCCGAATGCACAACTTGTAATGCTCGGCAATGAATCCGGTGCCCTTGATTGGACTGGTATGGCGTTTGGTCCTGGTCCAAACTTCGATTCGGCGCTGGTTCCTTCAGTGGACTCACATTTTTATGTATCAGCCGATACGGTCTATCCTGAAACAACAACGGAAGGGTTTTTATTACATGACGCGGCGTATGCAATTTGCCAGCGCATTATTGGATTTGATTAAAAGTAAAAGTAAAAAATGGATAAAGAAACAGAACTCAGAGTTGCCCGACATGAATGCGGGCACGCCTTTGTTTGCCTCGCGTTGAGAATGAAGTTCAACACAGTTAACATTAAGCAGGATGGATTTTATTTTGGCTCATTTGATATGAAGGGGCAGCGCGTCGACAGATCGATATCGGTTAAACAAAACATCTTGAACAGTATCACAATCTCTATAGCGGGTCATATCGCCGATTCTATTCATTTTCATATGGACCCGGCAGAGCTTGGGCAAACGACCCTGCGCGGGTCAGATAAGGATATGGAAAATATTCAGAGACTTACTAACGCCTTGGGAATAAAGCAGTCGGACTTAGAGAATCTTATGGCGTTGGCCGCGAAGCGAGCAGCGCTGATTCTATCTACCGGATGGCCACTCGTTAACCGTTTAGCAAACGAGTTAATCAAAAAAAGATCATTAACATATGAAGAGTCTTTAACTATTATCGGAGCTTAATAACATGTCATATGTTAAATAGGCCGTTTTGGCAGGCTACGAACCTCGTTCATCTGTTAACTTCTTAAGAATACCCGCCATTACAGCGGTGTACCGGTCTAGTTGTTCCTTCGCGTTGTGAATAGCCCTTTGTAACAACGGAGGATTGGATCTTCGCCCCTGTAGCACCGCCTCAACCGTTCTGCGGGACCCTGGATAACCAGGGACCGACGTGGCCCCGTTCAACTTCCTAATAACATGTAATTCCGCATCTGTTAGGCCCTGCTCCGTTAGGACCTTAAGTTCCGTGTCATTGATTTCTTTCCTTGTTTTCTTCCTCATGTTTGA
>DASPNN010000471.1:0-6161 GCA_035626495.1 Chryseosolibacter sp. | reverse complement strand
ATCCACTTCCCCCGACCACCCCGCGATCCATTTCGGGATACGCACAACCTGTGCCCCACCCGGTGACCTCGCATAAAGTGAGTTCGGTAAGTTCTTGAAACACACGATTTAAGATATGCTGACTGTCGTCCAGTCATCCCGACAGATAAAAAGCTTGCAGATTTAAAAAATTTGCAAGCTTTTTTTGTGAGTAGCTGAGTGGATTCGAACTATTGACATTACTTCTTGTTTCTTGCCTTAATTAGCTCCAATCCAAATTCCAGTTGCGGGTCTCTAAGCTCGAACCAATCTTTGACTGTCTTCCTGATTGCATAATCGGGCATTGTTCCTCTTCCTTTGAATTTTTCCCTGGAAGTAGCCATTACATATTTCGCCAGTGGAATATTTACTGTGAGCTGAGTGTTTGGCAATGTTACTGTTGCGAAATCGGCGCCATTACCACCTTCGTAGGCCCCTCCGGATTCTTCTCCAATAAAAGTCGCCAGTTTATTGAAGTGTGTCGCCGCTGTAAACTCTGCCGTTGTTGACATGCTCTTACCTGTCATCAGAATATAGACATTTCCTTCAAACCTGTTTTGTTGAGGATGCTGCAATGATAATCCCTCGCTTACACTATTTGGTAAAGGCTTTCCATCTTTCCACCATAAATGTTTAGATTCTTTCAACCACGCAGAATCTTTGTCAGTATTCTTCAGTAAAAAGTCAATGTCTGTTATCGTTGTGAACAGAGAATCATAGTAGCGTGAAGGCTTTTTGATAAGGTAGGAAAATGATTTAAAGCCAAAATCATCCCAGCCTCCTCCGTTTTGTCTCACATCAATGATCAGGTTTTCGATCTTTTTATCTTTTAGTTTTCTAAACGATTCTTCGAAGAATTCGAGTGAGCCATATTCCTGGAGCGTCAACAACGCTGTAGTTTTATTGAGAAATTCAAGTCTGAAAGGTTTAAGTCGCTGTTTTGCGACATAAAATCTTATAAGTCTTTTGATCTCCGGATCTTTACTTTGGCGGTATCGGCTGCCATTACTCTTATATTCTTCAAGCGTAAGTGCTGCCACATTTCTCTTAACCTTCACACCATTGATCAGAAATCCATTTCAAAAGTATCCTGCCTGTCAATAAAGAAATAGTACCAGTGTTGAAAATCAAACGGGATAAGTCTGACTTGCTTACTGGTGAGATTGTATCCATCGGCAAACAGATATTTCATCAGCGTATCATAAATAGCCTGGACCGGCTGCCCGTTGATCTTCAGGATCTCCGTTGCCGGTTTAACGCCGCCTTCATTGGTTACGTTTGAAAATGCATAAGCTCTGACTGGATCAAAATCCCACATAATTTCATAGGGAAACATTTTTCCATATTTCGAGATATATTCCAAATCTTTCTGGTTCGGTGCAACCGCTGTATGCTGGCAACGCACCTGCGCATTGATCAGTGCCAGTAGTTTATAGAAGTCTTTATACTCCATTGGCTGCCCCAGTTTTCAAATGCGGTGTTAAAAATTGAATCCATTGCCTGCCGAGTAGTATACCTATATATTCCGGGATGCATTTTTTCCAGCGACTGTCTGAACAGCGAAAAATCTTCTTGTAATTGGGTTGGCGTGAATTTCCTACTAAAAATAGCCTGTGAAGGATCCTGGCCCCTTGCATAAACCGATATCAAAATGAAAATAATCCCTGTGAGTTTTCTCATATATTTTTTCTTGCAAAAGACCTATGAAAATCCATCATAATCTGCTCAACACTAGAATTGAGTGTAGATTCAACGGTTTTTAAGCGCTGTCTGCCGTTCTAGATATTCCTTAGGGGAAAGACTGGTGACTTGCCTGAAAGCCCGTTGAAAGGTTGACTGAGAGTTGAACCCACACTCGAAAGCGATGCCCGACAAAGTGAGGTGCTCGTTACCGGGCGCCGCCATCCTCTGTTTCACTTCTTCTACCCTGTAATAGTTTATCAGATTGTTGAAGCTTTTTAGGAAATACCGGTTCAATACATGGGAAACTGTACGTTGATCTGATCCCACGTACCTTATTAACCGGTCGAGATCGATGTCGGTTTGCCGGTAAAGCTTTTCCTCTTCCATGGCCCTTGTGATAGCAGCGATTAGTTTGTCGGCTTGTTCTTTTGTCAGTTGACTGCTATTTCCTTCACTGGGGGTTTTTGCGGTGAGTCTCGAATGAAGGAAGCCCTTGATTCCTAAACCATAGATAAGGAATGCAAGGGGTACATAGATTGGGTAGTATCCGACATAATAGAGCACGGCAAATCGCGATGAAGGTATGATATAAGGAACCAGGAAAACGAACCACACTGCCTGGAAAACAAGGAACGTATTCAAAAATATCTTCAGCCACGCGATATGCTTTTGATGTCGCTGCCTGATGGAAGCGGAAACATTAAGAAAATATTTTTTAGTAACGATAAGGTAAGCGGTAATGGAGATCCATCTCGGCAAATCCGACCAGGAATTATATTGGCCAATGATGCTGTCCCATTGCAATTGATACTCTCGGTCCATGCCGATGAACACCCGGCTAAGAATAAGGCCACCTGCTGCAAGAGCCGGTAAAACGTCAATGATCACAGGCAAAAAATGAATTCGATATTCTCTCCTCAGTTTGAAGTCGGGATCGATCAGGGATCGTGCGTAGAAATAGATAAGCGGTCCAAAAGGCATGAAAATAATGGTGGGCACGAGGCTCAAAACAACACCCACCAACGGAGGCATATTCGATTCGCTCAAATAAATATTGAGTGAAGCCAGTGAAAGTAAAAGAAGCAACGTTGCAAGCAGTCGCTCAGGTAATCTTTTCGGAGGGCTAAAGTACAGCAAGGCGCAAAGGATAAAACCCTGCAAGCAACCAAGTAGAATAACCGTATTGAGCAGTTTGAGCAGCATACTTCATAAAATACTGCAACAATGACAAATTTCCATCGGCAGCTCTTAGGTTTGGTCCTTAAGTATCTAGATTTCAACGACGATGGTTTTCGCGAGGTAGGCGTTGCCGCCGACCGTGAGATCGAGAACCCGGTTTCCGCCCGTATTCAGCTTTACGTTGATCCGGCTCTCTGAAGGCGGATCCATGTATTTTCCCTGACCGATTACAAAATTCACTTTATTCATACCGTTCTCGAATAGCAAACAAGCTAATGGACCTGCAGCCATTCCGGTAGCGGATTCCTCGGGAATTCCGTATGCCGGGCCAAACATGCGTGCCTGCGCGTCAAAACCGCTGGCCTTTGTTGTGAAAACATAATACCCGACAGCACCATAAATCTCAGATATTCCGGCGATGAGTTTCTGATCAGGCTTGATCATTGCCAACGTCTGTTCGTCTTTTACGCCTACGAGAATGAAAGTATTACCGGTGTTGCCAGCGACCGGGTGAAATCGCGCGTCCAGCGAGTGCGTTGTGATTCCGAGGGAGCGGATGATGGCTTCCTGTTCCGCAACGGAAAAAAAACGGGGTGCGGTCTGCTCCATATAAGCCTCTTCGCCACTAAAGAGTATCTTCCGGGTGCCATCGATCGTTTCCTTTGATGAATGGGTGCTTGTAATTCGCCCCGTCTTTTTCAAGTGGGAAAACGTGGCAATCGTGGCGTGTCCGCAATGCGGAATTTGTTTTGATGGCGTGAAGAACTCCAGCTTGACATCTGCGATCTTTGAGGCTGAAACGAATGCCGTTTCTGAAAGCCCTGCCTTGCTCGCGATATATTGCTTTTGCGCCGGGGACAAATGGTCCGCAGGGGCCACAAGACCAGCCGGGTTTCCACCGGAATTGTTCACACTAAAGGAGTTCAATACATTAACTTCAATATTCATGACGCTGCTCAATATTTGTATTTAATTTCAAATTTCTTGCCGGATGGGGAACCCTCGCCATTTTACGTTCAAGACAGAGATCCGATCGCCGCTGAAAGTAATGCTTAATACGCATTACTCCGGATCTATGTTTCCTGAATGCTGTTAACGAGAAGCGGACTGTTGTCCTGAAGCAGTTGACGCCGCTTACGATGGCGTTTTGTTTTTAGTTAAGTTGTGTTCCATTCAGGTAGATTGTAGCCTAATTGCAAGGTTTTTCAGACTGCGATGAGAATTTTTTTATGGAAGAGGGATGGGGAAGCTGGCAATATTAACCCAAGCGTTCCGGTGTCGCGAAATCATAAAAGACCCGAATCAGGTTGCCGTCCAGATCCGCTGCGGTAAATTCATGCAGCCCCCAGGGCTTTGATTCCGGAGGTGAAACAATTTTCGCCTGACTGGCGTGCCATAGCTCGTACAGCGCGTCGACCTGTTTCTTGCTGTCGAGATTGAGCCACACCAATATGGGCCCTGTATTACGATAACGCGTCCGGAAAACGTCGTCAGTGAGAAACATTCTGCATTGTCCTTTTGAGATCCCAGTAATTCCAACCTCGTCTGTCCAGTCAATTTGGAAACCAAGACTCCTTTCGTAGTAGGCCGCGGCCTCTTTCAAATTGCTGACGGGTATTTCAGGCACGGCCTGAGGGAAGTCAAATTTCATAATAGCTTCGATTTAGATAAAATTACAAAATCGACCACCTCGAAGCCAAGTGGCGATGGGCATTTGATGTCTGTCCATTTATGCGTTATTCCAGGATGGGTTTTGACGCGAAATCCAATTGTCTGTCGAACGCATGAATATGATCCTCAATTTGGCTGATAACCCGATGATGGGGGATGTGCCACGGCCAAAATTTCCATTATCAATTAGGACATTCGTCTGATCTCGCGCAAGGGGAGCTAATTTAGCATTCATAGTCAGTTGACGTCAGGCCGGGGTTATTTATTTCCACGTACGCGACTTAACCGCTCTCTCCATAAGTTACTCGAAAAGCGCGATATGGACGATGGCCTGGTTTGTTAAACGCACGCCTGTGCGGGCATTTTCGAAAACGTTCCTAATTGCCGGACCTGGGGAATTTTTCATGAAACAATTGCGCAGTGGCTTCCGTTAACTATATTTGTTCTACAAACGTTGAAATAATAGTATGTCGTCACGAATATATCTTGGGGAGCTTGAGGAGCTGGTTTTGCTAATGGTGGCACTGCTGGACAAGGAGGCGTACGGTGTATCGATCACCGAAGAGCTTAAAAAACAAGCTGGCCGCGAGATCAGTATAAGTGCTGCGCACGCTGTGCTTCACCGGCTCGAAGAAAAAGGATTTGTCAAATCGCGCATGGGAGGATCATCCGCCGAACGCGGAGGGCGCCGGAAGCGCTTATTCAGTATCACCGCGTACGGGAGAAATGTGCTTGAAGAGCTACGCGAAACGCGAAATGTGATCTGGGGCCTGATTGCCAAAACATCACCTTCATGAATAGAGATTTTCAAACCCCACAATGGGTTGATAATATATTGGCCAGGCTAGCACCCGGGGAACTCGAGGAAGAGATCCGCGGCGACCTCTATGAACTATTTGTGCGCGATGTCGACGCCTACGGTGTCTTTACTGCGCGCCGGAAGTACATATTCAATGCGCTTGGTTTTCTTGCCAAGAGTTTTTTTTGGCGGAAGTCATCGTTTCAAACAAACCCTTTCACAATGATCAGCAGCTATTTCAAGATGGCGCGCCGGAGCCTGATGGCATATAAAGGCACGTCCGTAATCAACATCATCGGCCTTGTGACTGGCATTTCGGCGGCGCTGGTGGTCGCCACCGTCGTGAAGTATGAATTGTCCTTCAATAAAGACCACAGCGATTTCGACCGGATTTACAGGATTGTCCGCGTGAGTGGTCCGGACATGTCAGAATTCAGGACTGGCGTTTCTTATCCGGTGGCCGGGGCGATCAGGGACGAGGTGGCTGCGGTTGAGGAGATTACTTCGGTCGAATACTTCGGTGGCGCTTATGTAGACATCATGGATTCGACAGGCGGTTCGGTGGCGATGTTCCGCGAGGATTTCGGTTGCGTGCTTGTTCAGCCTTCGTTCTTTAAAATATTTGATTTCCGGGACGCGGATTTCAAGTGGCTTGCGGGCGACCCGGCGACTGCGTTGACACAGCCCTTCGATGTGGTCCTGACTGAATCCATCGCCAAAAAATATTTTCCCGACGGGGATGCCATTGGCAAGGCAATCCGCTTTGAAAAATTTTTCGACGCCAGGATCGCAGGGGTCGTGAGCGACTTTC
>DASPNN010000470.1:0-2018 GCA_035626495.1 Chryseosolibacter sp. | reverse complement strand
TTGATGTTAAAGACGTTTTGATGTCAAAGAATATATTGATCCTCGGCGCGACGTCCGATCTCGCGCTTGCCCTTGCGCGGAAATTCGCCGCGAACGGCCATTCCCTGACATTGGCGGCACGCAACGTAGACAAGCTTGAAGCCACACGGGCCGACCTCCAGATCCGCCATCGAATTTCAGTTCATGTAGTCCGGTTTGACGCCGTCGACACCCAGTCACATGCTCAGTTCTATCATTCATTGCCCGAGAAGCCAGAAGTGGTCTTGTGCGTATTCGGCTTGCTCGGAAATCACCCGGAGGCTGAAACTGACTGGGCAGCCTGTGAAGAGATCCTCATGAGTAACTTTGTGGGAGCTGTGTCAATATTGAATATCGTGGCCAATGACATGCAGCAACGGAAGTCGGGGGTGATCGTCGGGATCAGTTCGGTGGCTGGCGAACGTGGTCGCCAAAGCAATTACTTTTATGGAAGCGCGAAAGCCGGGTTTACAGCATACCTTTCAGGCCTGCGGAACAGACTCGAGCGTTTTGGTGTTCATGTGGTCACCGTGAAACCCGGATTTATCCGGACAAAAATGATTGATCATGTAAAAACTCCGGAACATTTGACAGCCGATCCAAAAGCTGTCGCCGATGACATCTTCAATGCAGTGATCAAGCGGAAAAATGTTATTTACACCAAATGGGTATGGCGCCCGATCATGTATCTGATCAAAACGATCCCTGAGTCGATCTTCAAGAAAATGCGTTTATGACCGCATGGGGTTCGCGGACTTTCGACTTGCTGGCGCGGTTGTCAATCGTCGATGGCTGTTCTTTTTCCTTCTTATTTTGGCAGCAATCTTCCTTAAGTTTGACCACCACCCGTCCGCGGGTGTTTCCGCATAGGATCGCATCGATGTACTTGTCTTTCAATTCATCCAAACCAATTTCTTGAGCGATGGCTGGAAGCTTGTCGCATACGTTCCATTCGTTGATCAGCTTGTTCCAGAGTTTCACCCGAAGCGACATCGGGGTTTGACCAGCACCGATACCGAGCAGGTTCACACCATTCAGGATAAACGGATATATTGTCGTGGAGAAGTGTACCGAGGAAAGTAGACCAGTAGCCACAACGTTGCCATCCCGCTTACACCGTTTCAGCAACGTTGTCAGCATGGTACCGCTTACGGTGTCGATGGCGCCCGCCCACGCCGCGCGCTGCAGCGGCTTGCCCAGTGTATCATTGAGAAATTCCCGGGGCTCAACGCGATTCGCGCCAAGAAATTTCAGGTAGCTTGCCGCCTCTTTTTTTCCGGTTACGGCGATGACTTCATATCCGGCCTTGGCGAGGATCGCCACTGACAGGCTACCGACCCCGCCCGTAGACCCGGTCACGACAATGGGACCGTCGCTCGGGGTCTGACCCATTGCTTCCATTTTATGCAGTGCATACGCGGCGGTGAAGCCAGCTGTCCCTATGGTCATACAATCCTTGCATGAAAGGTCAGCCGGTTTATTCATTACCCAGTCGGCAGGAACCCTGATGTACTCAGCGAAGGCTCCCGAGGTATTCATCCCGAGGTCATACCCGGTGAGGAACACCTCGTGACCTTCGCGGAAAAGAGGTGTTGAGCTTTTTTCAACAATGCCGGCCGCTTCAATGCCCGGTGTATGAGGAAACCGTTTGGTAATCCCTTTATGCCCGGTTGCCGATAAGCCGTCTTTATAATTAAGCGCTGAATAATGAACACGGATCAGGACCTCGCCTTTGGGCAGGTCGTCGATATGCCGTTGCACGATAGAACGTTCGAATTTGCCGTCGGCAGTTTCATTTATGAGCAGAGCCTTGAATTGCATGAGGAGAATGTGTTATTCGTTTTGAAAAAAGAAAAACTTGTACCCGCTTTTCCGATCCGCAAAGCGGCAGATAGCCATGACGTTAACAAGCAACCATATCGCGCAGCAAGCGCGAATCTCGCCACCAGCCAGAGAATCGTCATTGTACCAACTGTTCTGTTCTCATTCATACACCGTTT
>DASPNN010000469.1:0-11246 GCA_035626495.1 Chryseosolibacter sp. | reverse complement strand
CGGCCATTGGTCTCGTCATAGGCGGAGAAGTAGAGGGTGCCGTTCACGTTTGTCAGCACTTTTGGCGTGCTGCTCAGTTTCGTGCCCGGCCGGACGTCTTTAACCAGGGACGTACCGGTAGCCGTGCCGTTAGTCTTCCATAACTCATAACCGTTGGTTCCATCATTGGCCGTGAAATAGACGGTGCCATTCATCTCTTCGAACTCGAAAGGATTGCTGCCGCCGCTGCCTTTAAGAATGTCCGCGACGCGGGAAACATCTTCATAGCCGCCAAAAGCCTTCCATGGCTCCCTGCCGTATATGCCGTCCGTTGCATTGAAATACAATACGCCATTTATATTCGTCAAATGAGTGGGTGACGACGATGCGCCCCATGCTGTCTGATTGATATTGATTGCTGAAGCATAGTCCCCGGTAGAAATCCAGAGTTCTTCACCATAAGCGCTGGAAGTGGCAACAAAGTAAACACGGTCACCGCAAGAGGTCAGTTGACTGATACTGCTTGCTTCGCCGTCGATCAGAGGAAATGTTCCTGTGGTCGTGCCATCGCTGCGCCAAACGTTGTTGTTGTTTATGAAAAACACCAGCCCGTTAGCATAGACCAGTTCCTGGACGGGACCGACCAGACCCGAGGAACCCGTCTTGTTGATATCGGCAAAAAGAGTAGTCTGGGCGTTGGCTGGCCCGGCAATCAGCAGACAGAAACACGCCACGAGGTGGCAACGCAGAGCGGTCCGCCATTTCCGTATAGTCACGGAATGGTCATGAGAGAGTAGTTTTTTGATCATAAAAATTAATTATGTGAGTTTACCGGCAGCAAATGGAAATGAAGCGACATTAACAACTTTGCAGAATCATCCACACAAACCCGGATTTATCATAACCGAAAAAACTTCTGCCATATGGTGAGGGCATGAATTACGCCCCAGCGCTTGGTAAAATGTGGTGTTCCCTCGTCAGGTGCTGCGATCAGCCCGGCAGCCGCACGTGGAAATACTTACCTACCACGGAGAGCCTGTGGGCGGAAGTCCGGAACGCTCTGCACGGCAGGGGTACACGAAGTTCGGGCGGAAACCAGATCGTTCACTACAGAAGACGACGTTGTCGATTCAGATGGAAATGGATTTCGAACAACGGGGCGACCTGGTTAAAGCGAGGCCGGCGGTTAACGGTCTTCTTCAGATGGAAACTCCAAGCGCCGGATTCTTACCGGCGATCTGGCTGTAAAATGTATAAAGTATCTTGAAATCTCCATCCAAGTCAATTCCGGGATACAACGGCTCGCCTATGATGACCTGCTTACGCTGAAAATCAAATCCTACCGGAATGATCGGTATGCCGGCGGCTTTGGCAATGTAGTAGAACCCCGTCCGTAGCTTTTGGACTTTTTTACGGGTTCCTTCGGGTGCGATCGCAAGAATGAAATGATCGTGGGTATTGAATAACGCGACCACTTGTCCTACCATGTCATGGCGGGCGGTGCGCTCCACGGGGTAGCCGCCCACCGCCCGAAAGATCCATCCAAAGGGGGGCCGGAAAAGCTCGCTCTTTCCGAGGAATCTGGTTTTCTGCATCCGCAAAATACTGCGGGCTGCGATCCCGACTGCAAAATCCCAATTACTGGTGTGGGGCGCGATGGCGACGATGTATTTTTTTAACGCCGCAGGAAATTGTCCCCGGATGTTCCATCCAAGAAGCCTGAACATAAGGAGATACAGGTTGCGCATGGGTAACCGAAACCATAACAAGGTCGGAAAAAAGTTTATGGTTTCTAACTTTCTATTTTGCCCGGCAGGAAAATAGAGATACCACCTTTGTCTTCCAATCGATCGTCCGAATTGAATAAAACATCGGCCTCTAAGTAATTGTGATCCGCACTATCTCCTTCTGACAGTTCCAGCGCAAGGGTAATGTATCCCCTAATCCCTTGCTGACGATCAACGTCGTGTTCCCGATTTGTTTCCTATCCGTGCAATGGCGGTACAACAAATTCCCCGGGAAATGTGAGTTGTCCCTGGAGGTAAAAAAAATAAACTGTCCGCCGTGCAAATGACCTGCGAGTATCAGACTGATGTTGGACAATTCCTTTTCTTTAATCCTTTCCGGATTGTGGATCAGCGCGATGTTTACATCATTATCGGGCGCAGGCAATGACTTTCTATTTTTCCAGGAAGTGATATTGTAGAAATGGCCTGCTTTTGACCGGTATCGGAAAACAGAGTCTTCGACGCAAACACAGTTCGGAATCCCTGCCAGAAGCCCCGATACGTTCGAGCCGTAAATGGAATCGTGATTGCCACGAATGAAAATCACAAGGTGTCGCCGGGAAATTGACAGCAAGAATTCCCGGAAGTTTCGTGCGCCTGCCGGGATGTCGTAGTAGTCGCCCGTCAATACGATGATGTCCGGATCGGTTTCGGCCACAATTGAACGAAGGGCTGTCAGTACACGGGTGGAATACCACAAGTGAATGTCGCTGATCTGGAACAAAGAAAGGTTTTCCCGCCCGCCTAAAAGGTTAACTTGTTCGTATCGTTGTTTTATATTCATTTAATCCAGGACATGTGAGAAGTAGACGATTCCATAGCTGGCGAGACACATCAGGCCTCTGCCGTCTAACGGATCCAGAATGTTGACTTTGTCAGGGTTGTCATTGAAAAAATATTTGGCCGGCAGCCAGAAGGCGATTGCCACACAGATGTCCATAATATCAAAGCGCCCGTTCGTCACTCGCAGCGCTTGGAAAATTTCCAGTCCGATTGAAAATACAAGCGGAATAAAAACGCAGTCAATTTGCCAGTTACTCAACCGGATGTGATATGGGTTCGACGTAAGTGTTATACAAAATACCCACAGGCCTCCCGGCAACGAATAGATGACGAGTTCGTTCAGGGGCAAAAGGCCAGCGACGATGGTGCGTAGTGCGACATAGTTGTCGAGGGAAATCAGCCGGATCAGCATTTCGTTGATAACGGTCTTTTCGGTTCTGTAGAATACATAAATGAACAGGCTGGCCAGCAGGGATACAACAATTAAGAGATAACGCTTTCTCACTTCTTCAGGAAAATTAAGAGTTTGAAATACGAAAGTGTGAAATGAACCTCCTTGACAAGCAAAAACTTGTTGAGGGTTTTGAGCTCATCGGCGCGGAAAACAGACTTAAAGTGTAATGCTTTGGAAAAAGGGGAGAAGGACCGGTCGAGATGACGCAGCCAGTTGTCCGGGGTAAAATGGTTCAGGATCAAAACGCGGCCATCAGGTCGTAATACCCTGAAAACTTCTTCCAGTAATCGGTCGGGATTGTCTATCACGGCAATGACGTGCGAAAGCACCACATAATCGAAAGATTCGTTGGCAAACGACAAAGCTTCTCCATTCATGCGAAGGAGATTGATCGCACGGTTTCGTTTCCTTGCAATCTCCAGCATCGCTTCTGAGGTGTCAATCCCGGTGATCTTATGTTTTTTATACAGGGTTATCTGGGCACCATTGCCAACACCGATGTCGAGCAGGTCCCCTTCGGGCAGGCGGTTAATCTCGGCGACCAGCGCTTTTTTTTGCGGGCGCAGGAAGATATCGACTAACGGATAGAGGAATGAAAAGCGATTATAGAAAAACTCTGTCGTGCTCATTTGAGGTTGATCGGTTGACAGCTGCGAGCGGCCTTATTGGCGACGCATAAATATATTTAAAAGTACTTTGAACTACAAAGCACAAATGGAAAATTTATTGTTTATAGCCGTCTAACGTTTCGACATTGGCCGCCGTTCGGAGCAAGGCCGAACAGCAGGACGTGTGAATCAGCGGGAAGTTGTCGCAATCGGCCCGTTAGGATGTCGCCTTCAGCAACTGTGGATACCAAAGACATCGGCGATCTTTGTGATGTCAGAGACAACGAATGTTAAACACTTAATATTTACCACTTATGGAACGCATCGAGTATAAAATCGTGATTTCAGCCCCGGCCAAAACCGTTTGGGAAACCATGTTGCAGGAAGAAACTTATACCCAGTGGGTAGGGAAGAGCTGGCCCAACTCTTTTTATAAAGGCAAATGGGCCAAGGGAGAGAAGATCAGTTTCATCGGACCTGATGGGAGCGGGACGCTCGCCGAACTTGTCGAAGTGAGACCCTACGAAAGTCTTCTTGCCCGGCATGTCGCTATTCTGCGGCCCGGCGGTGAAGAGGACAGGACAAGCGAGGTGGCCCGGGGTTGGATCGGGATCACCGAAGGCTATAATTTTACGGAACGCGACGGTAACACCACACTGACTGTTGCGATCGAAACCACTCCGGAGTGGCGGGCGATGTTTGATGAGGGCTGGCCGGCCGCGCTGCAGGAGCTGAAAAAAATATCCGAGCGGCAAATGACCACCGCCTAAGAACGGGTCAAGGCTGTGTCGCGAAGGGCGCAGGGTGCCCTTTTTTCATTTACCGGCAGCTGAGATAGTGCAACTCCATTATTTCGAATTCCGGATCCGGATGTTTTGATGTTATTGGCGGGTTCGGCATATTGGAATGTATTTTTCAAGGCATGAAAATCTTTGGCATCAACTTGTCACCCGGTGGCGACTTCAAGATCACAGACGAGGACAAGCTTTGGGTGGAGGAAAATTTCCGGTGGCTCAAGCAGGTCTTCGGATATCCCAACCGGATGGAAGAACAGGTGCTGTTCTCGGCAAATTTTTTTCCGTTAACCTTCGCAGCGCAGACGGTCAAGGCTGAAAACGTCATCTCGGACCTGTGCAATTTATTCGGGATCTCGCGCGATCATGTCAAATATGTGATCCGGACTGACCTGCGCGATTCCAATGACATTCCATACCAGATCGAAGGAAAACTCTTTGAGGCCGAAACTGATCTGAAAAAAGGACAGTATACGATCTTCATTGCCAACAGCTCACTAACGCACCCACAACGTCTCATCTACAGCCTGATTTATGAGTTTATCCGCATACGCCTGACAGAAAGCGAGGTCGAATATGATGTAGGTGGAGATGATACTGGACTGTTCATCTATCTGGCCGGCATCTACTACGGTTTTGGGGTCATCCTCGCTCAGAACCTTTTGTATTCGGGCCGCAGCAGCGATGGCATGTGGGAAATCAAATGGAATTATGGCTCTGAAATGCCCGAGCCGGTCATGGCGTTCAGCCTGGCCACCTACGCACACCTGCGTGGCGAAAGTGATCCTCCCTGGAAAAATGAGTTCAAGGGCGATTTCAGGAAGCTCCTCGAAGGGGCGCTGACGTATTTGCAGGCGAATCCAAACGACCTGTACAATGACTCCGAGGTGAAAGCCAACGATCTGTTCAACGAGGCAAATGAACAGTTCGAAAGGCACGAGTTCGACGAGGCCATCGCCACCTTGCAGAAGATCTTGTTTTTGACAGACGATCCCCACCTAAAAGCCGACGTGTACAACAACATGGGTTACTATTACATGCGGAAAAACGACTATTCACAGGCTATTTCGAATTTTCACAAGGCCCTGGCATTGGGGCCCGAATACGGGTTCGCGAACGATAACCTGGGCTATGCGCTGATCATGACCGGCGAGCTTGAGGAGGGAAAGTCCTACCTGGACAAAGCGATGGCCACGGCCAACAACGACCCAGCCTACACGTTCCGGAACTTTGCATTATATCATCAGCGCCGAAAAGAATTGGACCGCGCGGAAGAGTTTTTTCAGAAAGCTTTTGATGAAAAGACGCCGGTTGATTTGCTCGAATATCATTACGGCGAATTCCTGCTTGAGCGCGGAGAGACGCAGAGGGCGATCCAATTTTTCCGGAAGTCGGCGGAAAAGCAAGAAGAGGAGGGAATCCGGAGAGTGAATCAGTTGAAAAGCGAATAGTTGAGTCTTGTTGATTTGTTGGATGAAAATAGCCGAATATCACCTGCGCCTACGCGAAATACATGAGGGGATTTAGAATAAGCCTGTTTATGTTTTTATGGACCGTGATAGCGGTCCTGACCTTTTTTTCGTTTACCGCTGCCTGGGCGCGCGATGAAGGGACATTGGATGAAGACAAATTTATCGGGCCCTTGCTTGCCGACAGCTTCGACTTTTTCAGATTACCAACGCATGGGTTGTTTTGGGAAACCATTAGAACCAGCAGCAAAATGTTTTACGTGTTAACGTTGTTTGTAAACGTGACTTTTTGGTCTTTCATTATGGAACGTGGAGTATATTGGGTACAAAAATTATTCAACGACACGCGACCTTCACCATAAATTGATCAAATGTAACTCGCACAAGCTTCTTGGCGATTTATTTGCGACCTGGCCCCTCGGGGTCCCCCGGGGGTGCGTTTCGCTACCCGTTCGTCTTTTCCGCCACGTCTTTCCATCGCTATAACTGTCTTATTTAAATCGATGCCTCTACAGTCCTTTAGGATTGAATAATCGCCTATCTTTAACGTGGCGTTCAAAAGATTAATCCTTATGGCAAAAAAGGCTTCAAAAGCAAAATCAACTTCACGAAAGAAACCGGTGAAAAAGCGCGCGGCGCCGAAAAAGAAATCGGTTTCAAAATCCGGTAAACCGCAGACTAAACTATCCGAAGCGCAAAAGAAAACGGTCCTGAAAAAATTGCGGAAGATCAGAATCGATGAATCGCACCCAACGCCGCATCTGGGGCCCTTGTTGGATCTCTCATTTGACGCACCGATCAAACGTCCTAAACCAAAGCCGAAGCGCAAATCCGCAACATCAGGCAAAACCAGGGACAAATCGCGTCCGTCGAGCAAGCGCTCCCGCTGAAACGGTTCGCTATCAACAATAAGAAATAGGAAACTCGAAATAACTCGAAGTTTGGAATTAACAAATTAATTCGGATTATGATGTTATCATGGCCTGGTCTTGTTGCTGTCCTTGTTTTGCTTGTCAGCGACGTGTCTGAAGACCCGGAACAAAAATCCATACGGTTTCGCAAGCAAATGATCGCTTCCGAGAGTTTCGAGACTGTTGGTGTTTTTGATGTCAACAACGACCGGCGCCTGGACCTGGTGTCTGGGGCGTTGTGGTATGAAGGACCGGCGTTCGTCACGCGTCACTTTATTACCACGCCGACGCGTTTCCAGGAGTACCAAAATGATTTCTCCACCATTCCTCTCGACGTGGATGGTGATGGCTGGACCGATTTCATCACCGCCGGGTGGGAGGACAAGTCGATCTATTGGCGTAAAAACCCCGAAGCACGGGATCGCGAGTGGAAGACATACGACATCGGCGAAACCGGCAACGTTGAGACTACACGGTCGTGGGATATTGATGGCGATGGGACGCCCGAAATTGTCCCCAACAATCCAAATAGTCCTTTGAAGATCTTCCGTCTCGTGATGGATCCGCAGGGAAAGGGGACAGGCAAGTTTAGAGAGTACATCGTACATAATACCCAGGGGCATGGTCTTGGTTTTGGGGATATCAATGGGGATGGGCGCGGTGATCTGGTGATCAGCACCGGGTGGCTGGAAGCTCCTGAGAAGCCGTTCTCCCAAAAGTGGATTTTCCACGGGGACTTCATGCTGAAGAAAGCCAGCATTCCCATTATTGTAACGGATCTGAACAAAGACCAGTCGAATGACCTGATTTTCGGGCAGGGACATGACTATGGGCTTGACTGGCTGGAGCAGCGGACGGACAATGCAGGCAAGCGAACCTGGCACAAGCACACAATTGACGCGTCTGCCTCACAATATCACACGATGGAGTGGGCGGACCTGGACAACGACGGAATCCCGGAGCTTATCACCGGAAAGAGATACCGCGCCCATGGCGACGACGATCCCGGTGCCGCTGACCCGATTGGTCTGTATTATTTCAAATGGAATGGGAAGGCGTTTGATAAAAATGTTATAAGCTATGGTCCGTTTGGCGAGGGAAAAGGAACCGGCAATTACTTTGTTGTCACCGACCTCAATGCCGATGGACGTCCCGACATAGCTGTTGGCGGAAAGGATGGGTTGGCTGTCTTCTTCAACGAATAGAGCTCACCAGCAAGCCTTTCCAGTCTGGCATGCCGGGCACAACGGTCGCTTCAATACCGAGTTTTGTAAAACTTAGGATTTGTGGCAATTAACATGTATCTTTGACGCATCAATTGCGGACAATTAATTTACTGCACCTGGTTTCGCCAACCGTAGTTACTTAAATCTCCTCAGTTAATACGGCAGTCAGCCTCTAACAAGTGTAACAGCGACGGTTTATTGCCACCCTGGCAGGTTGTGAAAATCACATCCGCATTTACTTACAGTAATTAATGACATTCAAATTTCTAAAGCTTTCGGCCGCAGCTCACAGAGCGCTGAAAGCAAACGGGCTCAACAACCCGGCACCCTTTACCAGCTTTGCAACAGTTGGCAGAGATATTTCGAAGACCTACCTGTCGTTGAACATTACTCCAAGCAATAACGTTGACGTATGATGGACAGATCAACAACACTCCGCTTCGCCACGACCCGGCGCGATTTTGTCGCCACCCTGAATAAACGGGTCGGTGACTACTTCAAGACTAATAACATTGCCAAACATGCGAACCGCGAGATGGTTATCAAGACGATCTTTATGTTCTCCCTGTACCTGGTACCGTATACATTGATTTTGACAGGTGTGATCAGTGGTATCGCCGGCCTGGTGGCGATGGTTGTCCTGATGGGCTTGGGCAAGGCCGGTATCGGTTTGTCGGTGATGCACGATGCCAATCATGGCGCGTACTCTCAAAAAACCTGGGTCAACAATCTGATTGGCTATTCGATCCACCTGTTGGGTGCTACTTCGTGTAACTGGAAGCTTCAGCACAACGTGCTCCACCATTCGTACACCAATGTTCACGAGGAAGACGAAGACATCAGTCCCCGGGGCGCGCTGCGCCTGACGCCACATTCAGACTGGAAGAAAATGCACAAGTACCAGTTTATCTATGCATGGGTTCTTTATGGACTCCTGACGATCGTGTGGCTGATATTCAAGGATTTTTCAAGACTTTACAAGTATCAGCGCTCAGGATTCCTGAAGGCACAAAAGGGTAATGCTGCTAAGGAATGGACCATCCTGCTGGCGACAAAGGTGTTGTACATCGGATACGCAGTGGTGCTTCCGACTGTGCTGACGACACTGCTGTGGTGGCAGGTGCTGATCGGCGTATTTGCCATGCATTACATTGCCGGCTTCATCCTAGCGATCATTTTTCAGCCCGCCCACGTCATCGAGGGCACGGAATTCCCGCTGCCGGATGAAACACGGACGCTTGAAAACAACTGGGCAATACATCAACTTCTGACAACTACAAACTTTGGGAACAACAGCAGGTGGTTCTCATGGTATGTCGGGGGATTGAACTTCCAGATTGAGCACCATTTGTTTCCGAACATATGCCACGTGCATTATCGCAAGATCGCATCGATAGTCAGGTCGACGGCAGACGAATTTGGGTTGCCGTATAAATCATCCCCAACGTTCCTGTCGGCGCTGGCCGGCCATGGTCGATTGCTCCGGCAACTCGGCGTGAAGCCTGCGCTTAGCCCGGCGTTGGTTGTGACCAAATAAGAAACATTTATTATTTTTGACTTTTATATTTTATATTTTCTATTTTAATTTTTAACAATGAACATTTACGTAGCAAACATTCCCTTCAAAGCGTCACAGGATGAATTAAGGGAATTATTCGAGCAACATGGCGAGGTAACATCAGTGAACATCATCATCGACAAAGAAACCAACCGTAGTCGCGGTTTTGGTTTTGTTGAAATGGCAGACGCCGAGTCTGCAAAGCAAGCAATCAATGAACTTAATGGCTATAGTTTCCTTGGAAAGGATCTCGTTGTCAACGAAGCACGTCCGAAAACCGACGCTCCCCGCGGCGGTGGCTTTGGAAACCGTGGCAACAGTGGATATGGCAACCGCTCAGGCGGCAACAGCTATAACAAGAAATGGTAAGCAAGTTTTTGTAACATCATGAAGGGCCCTTTCGAGGGCCTTTTTTTTCGTTCGCCGCAAACCGTCATACCCATTGGACTGACCACCAGGTTGATCTGTTGCAGATAACTGCGATTTGCCGTATGGCGCCCGAAATACCCTCAGCAACCGATACCGGTAATAGGTTTCGGTCTTAAATTAAGCTATATTTATAGAATCAATTGCGGATCCTTTTAATTCTCTGCGACAAACGCCCCAATCGCGTTTCTTAATTTCTCCACAATTACTACAGGACTGGTTTTCTAGGTCTAGCACAAGAGTCCCTATCCTAAACGAGCCACGAAAGCCGTGGGCCAACACATTTTTTAAATCAGTTATCATGATCCTTATGCAACGCACACAGCAGGAAGTTGCAACGCGCGGAAACCTGCAACAGACAAGTCACGCGATTTCGGACGCCGCCGCCTTTGACCAGTTCGTGGGGCGACAGATTGTCTACTTCATCTCTGAAAATATGAAAGACACATTGGTGGCCGATATACTGCGCAACGAAGGGATATCTAACGGTATCATTTATATGAAAACAAACTTTGCGGCGGACCGACTTGCAGAGTATTTGAACCGCTCCGGCATTACGGCCGAGTCCGTTCATGATAACAAGAGCAGACGTACCGGGGACAAGAGCTTTGCTAACTTCCGGGACAGTTTTACAAGGATCCTCGTCACGACTGAAAGCGCGGCATCTAAAATGACGGCAACGGGCGTAGCGGTGATAATAAATTATGATCTGTCGGTTTCAGCAGAAACCTATACCCGCCGCCTGAAACAGCACCGTATGGTGGCCGGGCGGTCGATTAAAGCGATGTCGTTTTGCAATGAAAGCGAAAAGAGCAGCCTTAAGAATATTAACAGGGTCCTGATGAATGAATTGGAAGTCGTCGAACATCACCTCGATCAGTCGCGGCCGTGATCGGCCCGGGATCTTTTGTACAGTTTTTTGTTAACAATAAAAATTTAATTTATGTCTTTACAGTTGAGAATGCCTTATAAGGTTGTTGCATGGAAAGAGAAACGATATGACAAGCACTATAACATACCTTCCAAAGACTGCGTGATCGTACCGGTCAAGTTGCTGGCTGACGAAGCGCTTTGTGATATCCGGTGGGAAGACACGAATGGCGTATTGAATGTGCTGCACGATAGAATGTTCGTTGCCGAAAATCTGATACCACTCAACCCAATCGTTGACATGAAGCTGTATGAGCTTTGGAGCCATTACTACAACGGGGTTTCCCAAGACCAGCCTGGCAGCAATTATGAACAAGTCCC
>DASPNN010000468.1:0-2588 GCA_035626495.1 Chryseosolibacter sp. | reverse complement strand
GAAGTATTCGTCTTTCTGAAGCTCGATCTCCTTTTGCTTTTTCTTTCCCTTGCTTTTGAAAGCTTCTTTTAGCTCCTGGACTTCTTTTTTGAAGTCATTCGCAATCTTTTTCTTTACAGCATCGGTGTCATAAGCAACCTTATAGTCTTCCGTCGTCCCCACAATCTTAAGGAATAGTTTTGTTTGACCTTCAAAAGTTTCCTCTATGGCGCCCTGAGCGTCAACTCCGACGATTTTTTTCTTGCGCAACGGCGTGACGACGCGATAGTCTATTGCCTGGGAAAAAGTATGGGTGCCGCTTATCTTGAGATCGGTCACGTTGCTTCGTACCTCCATTTGAGGAATATACACGGTTTGATTCTCAATGTGAATGTCGTTTTTCAGATCGAGAAATCGCAGTTGGTTGAGCCCTTTATCATCGACATATTTCTCAAGTTTTCGCAGTGGATCGAAATTGTTGAGCTGGCCGTTCTTAATCACAATTCCGATATCTGCCACCAATGTCTGGGGGAACATCCGCAAGTGCTCATTTAATGTCAGCTCCAGGTTTACATCCGCCGTTGCGCGACCCTTTAGATGTTTATCTTCGATAAAGTCCTGCTGAAAGTTTTCAAATACGAAAAATGCGCTGTCAACGTTGACGGCATCCAATTTCAAGGTGCTGACAACGTCAATTGCTTTTGGGTTCTTCGCATCTACAATTCCGGATAAGGAAATATCGCCGCCCATGGATTGAAACGAGAGGCTTCGCGACACAGCTACCTGCCCTTTTACCAAAAGGTCGCCCTGCAATTCCCGGGCATGGAAACGCTTGTACTGCAAGTGACCGATATTGCAATTAAAATTCAGGTGGATATTTGGCGAGATGGAAAAAATGTATTCCTGCTGGGGATCCTTCGAAGTGGTGCCAAATCCGATCTCGAATAACTGGTCGACGTCGAGGTGGGAAGAAGCCAGATCAGTTTCGATGCCGATGGGTTGATTGTCAAAAAGGATGAACGTAATAATGTTTTTGAAAAAGCCATTGAGCACAAAATCGGAGTTCCCGAATTTTCCACTGACGTTACTTAATGCGAGGTCGTTGTGGTTGAACTGCAGCGCCCCGTTGAGGTTTTCAACTTTGATCCGGTCCTTCCCATAGAGGAAGTTGATATTTTGCAGGTCGATTGTGCCAAGGGTCGAAACCCGCTGCGCGGTCGCCTTGTTTTGGAGGTGTGCGATTTTGCCTTCGAAAGCGATGTCTGCCTTAAGTGATCCGGTCACTTCCTGGATTTCTTCGACAGGGTAAAATCCAAACACCGCTGCCGGGTCCACCTGGCCTTTGAAGTCCAGAATAACCTCGGGGTCAACAAAGTCGTTGACGATGAAATTCGCTTCAAACGCTTCCTTGTTCAGCACCCCCTTCACATTTTTTAAGACCAATGAGGACATCCTGGGATTTCCAACATCTGTGCTCGCGAAAGATCCGCGAAGTGCCGCATCCTCAATCATTGTCTTGTATTCGGGATGGTAAATTGTTGCGTTCGTGAACCCGAACTCCACCGACAGCTGAGGTTTTCTATTCGACGTGATCGGTCCTTCGAGCCTGGACCGAAAATATACGTCACCTTTGCTTTTATATTTTTCAAATTTACCCGCTTGTGGCGTAGGCAGCAGTGATAGCAACGTCTGAATGTCGGTATTTTTTCCATCCACAGTAAGATCGATCATATTGCGTTCCTTCCACCCATAAGTTCCATCTACAGCAAAGAACGCCTTATGCAGGGTTAGCGTGGATGGCTTTATGGTCAGCATTTTCGAAACGTCATCGTACACCAATTCGCTGCTTACGAGGAACGACTTGTCGCGGAAATACGAACTCCCCTCGATTTCGATCTTATTGGTGGCCAGGTGCCCGTTCGCCAGTATGTGATAAATGTCGTTTTCTGAATGAATTGAAGCGGTGATCGTCTCGCTGTAAAAACTCAGGTCTTGCTTCGACCGCAAATCCCGGTAATGGACAATTGTGCTATCAAGCCTAACGTCATTCAGTTCAAACTTCACTGCCCCGCTTGAGGAGCCCGTACCTGCCTTCAGTATCGTATAGTTGTTTCGACCCTGGTTGTTAATTTTCAGGTTGGTTTCGCTGTTCCGGATCTTTAAACCCTTAATTGTATAGTCCCCATTCCAGGCAGAGACGATATTCATTTGAAACGAAATGTGCCCGGCGGTCAACAAAGGATATTGGCCTTCATGGCTGTCTTCGACAGAAACATCCGTTAGCACAATCGACAGTTCTGGAAAGTCCTCGAACATTGAAACTTCGATCTTACCCACCTTTACTTCGGTGTTAAGTTGCTTGTTGGCTTCATTAATGAATCGGCGGACGATCCTGTCCTTATAGAGAAAAAATGCGACTACGCACGCGATCAGCAGGACGCCCACAGTGGAGAAAAAGTAAAGGAGGACCTTTTTAAGCGTTTTCAAGCTGAAAATTGTTTTACAAAAATAACTTTTCTTAAAATCTTTTAACGCCGCGAAACCGGATGTTTGTACAAATCGAAAAGTATTTTACATTTGCAGTCCCAAAATAACACGGGCTTCAGCCG
>DASPNN010000467.1:0-4290 GCA_035626495.1 Chryseosolibacter sp. | reverse complement strand
CAGGGCTCCACGACATCGCCTCCGCGCGCGTGGCGTATACGATAAATTCCGCCAGCGACTTATGGGCGATAATCAATTCAATTGAATCCGGGGAAACCTTACGCTGAATTTGTCCCGCCATCTGGTCATAAAGATCGTACGGCGGGTCATGCCTGTTGGGAATATAACTCCGGAAAGAAAACCCCGCTCCTGCAATCAAGGTTGCCGCAATCGTTATGGCTACGTACAAATGTTTGATCCCGAACGCGTCCGAGGTGAGCAGCAACGGGCATAAAAGAACAAAAACAAGAAACATCCGGATCGCGGCGCCATCGGGCGTCCAGGCGAAAAACGGAAATATTAGAATGCAGAGGGCAATCAACAGCGCTGTCATCCGCGCGTCGATTTGTTCGAAGGACCGTCGCGCCGAATAAACGAAAATAAAAATAAAAATCAAGGTCATTGCAAGAATCTCTGCAAGCCAAACGGTTGACAAAAGCTCTGGCCCAAAAGTCCGGACAAAGCTGAGTGGAGCAAACTGCGGGCGGGCCGAAAATATTCCATTCAGTCGTTCAACGTCGAAAACGCTCAGCAGTCCCGGAAGAAAAACGCCAGCCGCGAGAAGAATCCCGAGGAAGGTGATGACCACATACACTATGGGGACCCGCAACCGGGCTAAGAGTTTGTGGACAACAAAGTAGATGAAAGCCACCACGGCAGTAACCCTGTGACCGAAAAAATTAACAACGACAAGTACGGCCTGCCAGAACGTTGCGCGCCGGCTTGTAAGCAACAACAGCAACAGGAACAGAACCAGCCCCAGCAAATTTTTGGGGTACTGCGCAGCAAAGTACGTCAAATGCGGGCTAAAAACCCCCACGCTCCCGATGACCACTGCCGTTTTCAAGTTACCGGACCACCGCCATGCAACGTGAAACAAGGCAACAGAGAAAAATGAGGCCAATAGCGACACCGTTACTTTGTACATGAGCACATAGTCGCCGACCACAATGTAAACAAGGCGCAGCAACGGATAAATGAGCGAGGCGTCAGGCACGTGCATTTGTCCTTCCTCGACCCAAGCACGGGTTTGATTTATATAAAAATAGGAATCCCAGCCGTTCGCAAATGCCGTCTGGTTCACTGCTGCAAACCGTGCAGCAAAGGAAGCAGCGAAAAAAAACAGCGCCAGAAGTATAACGGGGCCCGCCTGCCTTCTGTTGTGAAGATCCATCGGCAATCCCTACAGCTGAGCCGGTAACTTATTGTAAAACACATCGACAAATTTTTCACCTTTCACACGGTCTCTTGTGATGTGGAGATTATCCTGGAATATTTTCACAAATTCCTTCGTGGTGTTTCCTTTATAATACTCGAGTGTTTCTGAAAGATTGAAAAGCTTGCCAAAGATCCGCACTTTGGCAACCGAGTCCGATTGTTCAACAATCTCCCAGTTTCCATCGGCAACCACTTCCTTATCTTCTCTCTTCGTGTCATCGGACGACTGCATGTGATCATACAACACGAACGTGCGGTTCGAGCGAAGGATCAATGAGCGGTCGGATGTAAAGGACTCGAAATACGCTTCATTGTGAAGCCGTTTGTCCATGTAAAGCTCGAGGATTGAACCCTTCGTCTGTTTCATGACCTCCTTCACGTCTTCTTCCCGTTGGTCGTCCGCCAGTATCATAGGCCTTGATCCGTTGAGGAAGAGAATTTCGCTGACGACAAGGTCCTTGTAAGTTTTGCCCGGATAGACTTCTCGTATTTTCAGTTCGAATTCTTTACCCCTCAACGATTCAGCCAGTGTTAACGCCACAGGCTCCATGGTATCCGAAATATCATATGTAACCTTCGGTCCATTTTTCAGTCCAAAGTCGAAGGAGCGGATACGCGCATTCGACTCGAAATGTTTTGCCGACCGCTGATAGCCATTCCAGATCTTTATGGCAGTGACCTCCTGATCATTATCGAACTTAAAAGTCAACGTTTCGTTCTCGCCGTTTCCGTCGGAGCCCTCAGCCCAAACAAACTCGCGACGCGAATCGAACAGCTGGGCGGGACTATACGCCTCTACCGGTTTCAAAACAGAGGATGCTTTCACAGAGCCCCTGGCCATTGTCGGCGGAATAATTTCGACCTCCCCTCCAACATTGAATAGGCGCATGCCGGCAATGCCCGCAGAATACGTACTATCAAAACGTTCCACTGAAATTTCGTCCTCCATTATTTCGGAGCTCAGGTTTTCCGTTTTGATTTGCGTCGTGTTGATGATCTTTATGAATAATGAGCTGACGTTATCATCTACCGGCATCCGCTCCGAAAGGTCAAAATTCCCGACCCGGTGGCCGTCCGCGTAAACGGCAACCCGGTTGATCGTAGCAAGGCCGTCGCCGGTGGCCGCATCCAACTCGATCTGGCCCACATAAATCCGCGCGGGAAAATAGATGACGAAACCCTCGTCGGGACCCGCTCCGCGCACCGTCGACCAATATGTCCCCGCATCATCATCGAAGATATTGTCAAGGGAATACTCCGAATACGGAACACGCGTCGAAGTCGCGTACATGCCCTCGAGAAATACCCGTGAGCTGTCGCCCCCCGCCGCGGACACCGCATCGTTTTCGTTTTTCGAAACGCCGCCTCCGCACGCACTAATAATGACGGGGAAAACAAGCAAGATCAGAAAGTCAACTTTGGGCAATTTCATAGTTGGGCAAAATGTATTTTTCAATATAATCATTTGTTTGGTTCCTCCTGTACGGCCGGTGGACAAACTCCGGGCGAATCACTATCTTGGTGGTCAACACCACAATCGATGCCTGAAGTTGAAAGCCTGGTAGCCAGGCACAGCCTGTCCGCCGAAATCATATTCCGTTTTAAAATTTCCGGGCTGATTGTACTGCGTTTCTTTCGTGACATCTTTTTTTACAAACCGGAACGATTCCGATACAATACCCGGCTGTCGGACGCCACCGTTATCGGCCGCTCAAAAACTGCCATTTGGAACGATGATGACACAGCGGAAAATTGGATTCTCACCGCCGGGAAAGTTCAGAACCTACGGGTTGTTGCCACGAAACTCGACGGGCTCGAAATACCCGCAGGAAAGACGTTCAGCTTCTGGAAGCATGTCGGCCGGCCTTTAAAGCGACGTGGGTTTGTAGTCGGCCGCGAGATTCGCGAAGGATGCATCGTTCCAACAGTAGCCGGAGGGTTGTGCCAGCTTTCGAATGCGCTGTACGACACAGCATTGAAGGCCGGTTTTCAGATCATTGAACGGCATCGGCACACCCGGGTCGTAAAAGGCTCCCTCGCCGAAATCGACCGCGATGCTACTGTAAAATGGAATTACCTGGACTTGCGCTTCAGGGCTACAAAGGCGTTTCGCATCGAGGTCGATCTGACTCCTGAAAACCTCGTCGTCACTTTCCGGGGCGATTCGAAAGCAACCGAACCGATTGAAACCACAGTCGCACATCGGCCTTCGAAGCTCAACGACTGCTATTCATGTGGAAATCTGGACTGCCACCGCCATCCCAATCCTCAGGTCATCGGGAAAAAGAAAGCCATCACCACCTTTATCCTTGACGAATACTGGCCCGAGCATGAGGACTATATCGTGAACCATTCGACATCCAACGACAAGCTCGTCGTACCTTTTATTCCCGGCGAGGCGTTATCCGTGAAACGCCTTGTGTGGGCAAAGCTGACGTCGAACAACCAGTCGTCTGTGAGGTGGATTGCATTATACCGATCCGTCGCTTTGAGGCTGCATGCCCGCATGGGAAAAAATGTTTTTTCGTCGACCCTGCGTCTTGATCGGAAACTCGCCCTTGCGATGGAAAAACATATTCCAATCGAATCGACCCATGTTGTGATTTCTCAAAATTTGTTACCATTCGCATGGCAGTCTGGATCGTTGCGCGGCCGTACATTTGACGTACTGATGACTCGGCTGCCGATGCAACGGCTGCATGAACGCCTGGACGAAGCTTACCGCCGGCATCCCCAAAGTCCGACGTTGCATGATTTCCGTGCATCGGATGACCTGGTTGATTCTGAAAATACAGCGCTCACAAAGTCGCGGTTTGTTATCACCCCACACCGGGAGATCGCTGAAATATTCTCCAACAAATGTGTCCGGCTTGACTGGAAATTGCCACCATCGAAAAAGCCTGCGGCGTTGGGGACTAAAGTTCTCTTTCCCGCCTCCGGCCTTGGCCGAAAAGGCGCCTACGAAATCCGCCAACTCGCGCGCGAGCTTGACCTTACACTCATCGTCGCCGGTAGCGCGGGTGAGTACGATAA
>DASPNN010000466.1:0-7811 GCA_035626495.1 Chryseosolibacter sp. | reverse complement strand
GACACGCAGCAGCTTACTGGTGTTCCCATTCGCGAAAGCAAGTCCGGTCGTTGAACCGATTCTGGGATTGTGTATCGGAGCATAGCTTTTGACGTCTGTGTGACGGAAGCCATCATAATCGAAGATAACTGAAACAAGCGGCCCGTTTGGAATACTGACAAGGCCGAGAGGAACAACTTCCTCAAGACCTTTAACCGTAAATTTCCAGACGCCTGTGGTAGCGTCGATGTTGCTGTTAACGAAAACACCATTTCCGGATGTAACCCAAACTTTTTGAGAATCATTCGGATCGAATTCGATCGAGCCTGCCCAGTGAATGGATTGCCCCGTCACCCAGGTGATTCCATTGGGATCCATGTCGAAGCCACGTTTCACGACGTCTGTCCAGGTTGCGCCTCCATCGGCAGACAAAAAGAAACGATCGCCATAAGCATTTTCCTGCAGATAGTAGGTGTTGGTCGTCGAACATATGACGCGCTGTGGGTTATTGGGATCAATGGAAATCCCCCCGAATGGTTTTGCGAATTTTTTGGTTGCATCGTCTGGATCGTTTGGGCTCACGTTTGTCCACGTGTTGGCTGCGATATTGTATTTCCAAACCGCTCCATTCGTAAATGGCTCCGGCACTGCCCAGTGACCATGCGGCCCGGCACCATCGCCATAGGTTACATAAAGATTACCGGCGCCATCCAGCACGGCACGTTGTGGCATAAACGCAGAAGGCAGACCCGGATTGGTCACAGCTGTGAAGGTTGCTCCGCCGTCCTCACTCTTGTAGAGGTTGCTGGAACCTGTGCGCGACACGCCCGCAAAGATCCGTTGTGTTGATCCATTGAGTGTCCTGGATTTGTCGAGAACAACAAACGAGATCCCATTCTCATTTGGTGTGGTGGTGACGTTCAAAGCGTTGACGCGACTCCAGGTTGAACCCTGGTCGGTGCTCTTGAACAGACCATTCCAGCGTGTTCCACAGTAAAGGACATTGCTGTTCACGGGATCAACTTGCAAGCGCTCTCCATTTTGACGGCCCATTCCATTGCCATGTGCCTTAAATTGGGATGTGACATCAATTTTCGTAAATGTCCCCCCATAGTCAGTAGATCTAAGAATGGCCGTATTTCCATTATTGAAGTATGAAATTCCGGCAAGGATGTAGACGCGGTTTGGGTTTTGGGGATCTATTGCCACCGACTCAACCCCCATCAAACCGCTTTCACTTTCGGCCGCCCAATCCAGCAACGGCAACCAGGAGTTTTGAGCCGGGTCCCACCGGTAAGCTCCACCCACATCCGTCCGCGCATAAATTACAGGACCGGACGCCGTTTTTTGCGTGATAATTCCGGATACAAACCCACCTCCTCCGATCGGAACATTGCTCCAATTATAAGTTTCACTTTGAGCAATGACCGATTGCGATGTGAAAAGGGCGAGTCCGATCCACACGAAGGCTTTGAGACTACGAAAGAGGGTGTTCTTTTCTGCGGGCCATAACTTACCGATACTCATATATATATAGTAGGTATATATAGTAGGGTTTAGATTTTACGTTTGACACACCGCAAATCCTTCGTTGCAGAATGCAAACGTTTGAACGAAGATAAACCGTCGTTTTAACAGGGATGGGCATCAGAAATCCCCTTATAGGGTACTAAATGTGATGGGGGGTATTTACCAGTCTCATGAATGTGTATGAAATGATGCATCGGCAGCAAATGGATCGTGCTGAGCAAAAGGTATGCTGCAGACCAAAAGAAACAAGGTGTTGTTGTAATCACGCGTAATAGCGCTCACAACCTGCAAGGGTAAGTTTCAAAATACCTGGCAGACGTCAACACTCGAAATGGATCCAGTGGGGTATTGTTTCAAAAATGGCAGGTAAATCATCCACGGGGCAGATTCACAAATTATCCGCTGGCACAAAAAATCATTTTCAACAACCTTTTCCTGTTTTCAACCGATTGTGAAGTTGGCCGTCGGATTTTGCTGGATTTCCCATGCTTCAAATGTCTGATATTCGCTCTGGAAATAGACCCGGGTCGGGTGTCTGCTGCAAAACCCGGGAAAAGTTGAAAAGCCCCCCTACTTGTTTGACCGTGCACTCAAGCTTACGGATTCAATATGTTCAACTTTAAACACGTTTTATGAAATGCCTCTATGATCACATGATTACCACGAGCAGCGTTCGTCAGGGCCGAATTTGGCCATTGCTTATTCTGGTACTACTTTTCGCGAGCCACAGCCTGTATGGTGTCGACGTCGTGTTGCAGGCAGAAGCCGGAACACTGACGGGTGTCAGCACAGCCAGCAGCATTGCAGGCTTCACGGGCACCGGATATATCAATGGCTCGACCTTCGATGCGAGCGGGGACAGGATTCTTGTTACTACGTCAATTTCAACAGCCGGGTCGTATCAGTTAAAAATCAGATATTATGGGGCGTATGGCACAAAATGGCAAGACATCTACATCAATGGCGCATTGATCGGGAATATCGAATTCCCTTCATCGACCGGGTGGGTTGAAAAAGATCTGGGCTTACGATCTTTTATCGGCGGAAACAACACAATTGAAATCCGTCACAGTTGGGGATGGATGCATGTCGATAACTTCACCATCGTCGGACTACCCGGCTCCTCTTCGCCGATCCCGGGTACCATACAGGCGGAAAACTACAGCGCCATGAGTGGCGTGCAAACCGAAACGACCACCGACACCGGAGGCGGACTGAATGTCGGCTATATTGATCCCAATGACTGGATGGATTATGCGGCGAGCGTATCGAACACAGGTTCCTATACAGTACGCTTCAGGGTGGCCAGCGCAGGTAGCGGTGGTCAGCTTCAGTTGCGAAGGGGGACGACAACACTGGCGACAGTCTCTGTTCCGGGAACTGGCGGGTGGCAGAACTGGACAACGGTGACTGCAACGGTTAGTCTGACGGCAGGAGCGCAAACCTTGCGACTGGCAACATCCACAGGTGGTTTCAATATCAACTGGTTTCAATTCGAAACCGCGCCCGTGGTCACCGAGCGGATTACAGTCAGTGGCACTCACTTCATGGTCGGAAGCAAGCGCATCTGGCTGAACGGCGCGAACACGCCATGGGACAACTGGAACGACTTTGGTGGAAATTTTGATGCGGCATTCTGGGATTCTCACTTTCAACAGCTGAACGCAAACGGTATCAACTCCACCCGCATTTGGATCACCTGCAGCTCCGAAAACCAGGCGATCATCATCAACGATGCCGGATTTGTTTCCGGAGTTTCGTCCTTATTCTGGACGCATGTTGATCAACTGATGAACATTGCAAGGAACAGAAAAGTATATGTGATGATGGCCCTCATATCTTTTGACCACACCAAGAACACCTATCAGAATTATCAGCGCTATCGCAATATGATGGCCAGCCAGACGAACGTGAATTCTTTCGCGGATAATTTTGTCAGGCCACTCGTGCAGCGCTATAACAGCAACCCTTATTTGTTTTCAATCGATGTGTGCAATGAAATTATCTGGATGCACGAAGATACAAATAACGCACAGTTCAGCTGGCCCGTTCTCCAGTACTATATCGCGAGGGTTGCCGCAACGATCCATCAGAATTCAAGCGTCCTGGTGACTGTGGGCGACTATGCAAAAAACAACAGCCCGAACTTCGAAGGCAACAGGTATAGCAACGCCGCGTTGCAGGCCCAGTACAACAACCCGGCTGCATACCTGGATTTTTATAAACTACATTATTACAGCTGGGTGGGAAGATGGTTCGGCGTCCATCCCCAGCAAACGCCGGCGCAGCTGGCGCTGACAGACAAACCGATCGTCATCGGAGAAATTTCAGCGAACGGAGTTTACACCCAAAACAGCAATAACCAGGATGTTTTTGTCATGTCCACCACACAAGGTTATGAAACCGCGTTTCAAAATGGCTGGCAGGGCGTCATGGCCTGGACATCCAATGGCGTGGATGGCAACGGAGGCATGGCACAGCTGGCTCCGGCAACACAGGCGTTCCGCAACAACCATTTCAGTCTTGTGTTCCCCAACGAAACCCAGGGGCGTCTCCGCACGGATGCCGGTGAAATCGAAAAGCGCGCCGAGAAAGAGTTGATTGTGTCCCCGAATCCTGTTATTGATCGTGTGGAAATTCAACAAACCGGAACCTTCGACGTCGAGATTATCAACATGCAGGGAATCCCGGTTTTCAAAACTGACAAAGTCACCCACACACTCTCAGTTGATGTAACGGAGTATTTGAACGGCTTGTATATAGTTAGAACGCTGAACAGTAAAGGGGTCCAAACGAAAAAATTCGTCAAACATTAAGAACACGAGGGTTTGATTTGAAAAGGCGGTTTCATATGGAACTGCCTTTTTTTTCGACTACCAACCTGAGAAAAATGCCAACCGGGGACCCGGTGACATCTGGTGCTTGTGAAGGAACCGGCAGTCGCGTGCCGGAGGTGTCATTCGTCAGCAATGAACGGCAGCACTCCGGGTATTCGCATTCATCCATTCGCAACCTGATTATTTCGATCAGGGAAGCTTTTAGCGCCGCGTCGAGGTATGCGCGCAAATCGGAAATCTGAAGGTGAAATCTTTTTTCCCAAAGGCCGGTAAAAATGAATTGCAAGGCGTCCTGTGCTTCAACATCCGTAAAACGTTTCGCGCGAGCCATCTCATAGAGACGCCTCCAATGCTGTCGAAATATTTTTTCAAAAGCCTCGGCGCTTCCGCTGTGAAGATCATGAAGGAGTTGCGGTTCATTGATATTTTCCGAAGGCATCACAATTCATTTTGCTTATGCTTAAATTAGATAAATAATAGAACAAGTGCGCGGGGTTAGTCCAAAAAAGAAATCCGGAAAAAGCGCAACACGTAGCAAATGAATGCGCGTCGCACGAAACGCGTTTTGAGGAACCAGCCGCTGTTTTAACAACCGAACGGCATCAAATGTTGTCATGTCCGGCATCTTTTTGTCCAAAATGCAATAAATACCATTGGAGATTGGTCTAACAGCCCTCCATGACTATCCCGGCAATGGGTTAAACTTACGAGGCCGGGTTTGGAGCAAACGCGACTGGTGATAAAAAAAGTAACTGCGAACAATGGCAGCTAAATCATGCACCGGCCGGGCATCCATCTCCGGACGAAACGTTGCATTCGGTTTTATATATTTGTAAGCGTCGTCAAGTGTGAACGTATGTCGGGGTTCAGATTTTTCTTCATTCTGTTTTTTCTATTGCTTCGTGCGCTGGGCTATGGACAGCCGGCGGATTTGACCTTAAAGCGAATTCGTTTTGAGCAGTTTCCAAATGACCTGAATTTGTCGCAGAACTCGATTAACTGCATACTGCAGGACCACAATGGCTTTTTGTGGATTGGCACCTGGTCGGGGCTGATCCGATACAATGGTTATACTACAACTGTTTTTCACGCCGGAACTCAAGCCGGGAACCTGAAAAGTAACCAGATTTCTGCATTGTATGAAGACCGCAACAACAACCTGTGGGTAGGGACCATTAGAGGCGGGCTATATCTGTATAAGCATAACCAGAAGCGATTTGTCCAATTCGCGTCCACCGATAAAGCAAACTCGCTGATCAATGACAACGTCCGCGCAATACAGGAGGACAAAGAGGGCAATCTTTGGGTGGGAACCGAAGGTGGTTTAAGTGCATTCGCAAAAAGCGACAGCAGCTTTCATCATTTCAAGCTCTCTCCCGCATCAGCGCGAAGTTTGCCGCATAATTTTATATCTGATCTCTTTTTATCCTCCGACGGAACTTTGTGGATCGGCACGGGACAAGGATTGTGTGAGCTGCTGCCAAACCCTGCGATCGATAAAAGTGAATTTCGGAGATACACCTACGATGGCGACCCGCTGGGCCATGGCTATCAAAACTGGGTTATTCAAATCAATGAATTTCGCTATCAAGGGACGTCAACAATCTGGTTTGCCACAAGTAAGGGTTTAAAAAGACTTCACAATCGAAAGGTGGAAACTTTCATGCCCGATCCCGCGGTGACAGGGCGGAATATCATTCTGTCAATACTTCCTGGTGAGTACGACAAGCCGTATCTGCTGGTCGGATCCGACAATGGTTTGTTTTTGTTCGACCCGATCAACCGTACGACGAAACGGTTTTTAAACAATGAAAAGCCGGAGTTGAACTTGAGCAACAACAGCATCACCGCGCTATACCTTGATCGCGGCGGGGTATTGTGGGTCGGAACAAAAAAGGGTCTGAATAAATTTGATACTTACCTGAACGATTTCAACGGAATACCTACTGGCTCATTCGATCCTACCGGTAGTGTCGTTACGGGTATACAGCCTTCCACCGGCGGCGGATATTGGCTTTCCACCTCCAGTGGCGTCCTTGCACGATATAGAGATGGAAAATTCGAGCACTTCAAATTCGCGAGAAACCCCGATCAGTCCGTGCGGGCCATACAGACCCTGTTTCGTGACTCACGCGGCCGAGTTTGGGTGGGAACGGGCGGGTCCGGAGCCTTTTGTTTTCCGGACCTTGACCCCGCGGCCGGACCGATTCGAAATTTCATCCATTTCGATACGGAAGCTAAGCAGAAGATCTCCGACAACCACGTCATGTCTTTTGCCGAAGACCATGATGGGAACATATGGATCGGCACCTGGGGGCATGGGCTGGCAAGAATTTCCCCGGGAAATGAATCAGAATCCATTGAAATGGGCCTGGCCGAAAAACCAATTGTAGCCATGCTTGTCGATCACCTTGGCACGTTATGGATAGGCACACGCGGAAACGGACTTTTTAGCATTGATCCGAGAGACCGATCCAAAGACTCCTTTAAGCATTTTCAAAATGAATCCCGGGAACATAGTCTCACCGATAATTTCATCAATGCAATGTTTGAAGATGAAAAAGGCAAACTCTGGATCGCAACCGAAAATGGTCTCAAGGTTTTTGAAAGGCGTTCAGCAACTTTCGGCCAGGTACCGGTCGCGGGAATTCAAAATAATGTCGTCGTAAGTTTCCTGCAAGACGCGCAAGGGCGCTTTTGGCTGGCCAACTGGGACGGGCTGCACGTGGTGAACCCATCGTCCCCTGCTGAAGTCAAGCATTACGATCGTCATGACGAAATCAAGGGAGGTTTTTTTCACAACAATGTTGCCTTGAAGGATGCATCGGGAAATTTGGTCTTTGGCGGCAGCGAAGGATTCAATGTGATCAATCCTTCAAAGCTTATACAAAGTCCAGCCGCGCCGACTGTTTACCTGGAAAAATTCTCGATTTCGCATCAGGAAATTGAACCAGGCGTAAAATACCACGACGAAATAATATTGTCGCAACCGATCAATGAAGCGGGCAATGTCGTATTGAGCCATTCACAAAACTCGGTTTCCTTTGAATTTACCACGCTGGATTTTGCAGCCCCCGATAAAATACGGTATGCCTACACGTTGGAGGGATTTGACGAAGACTGGACGATCACACCGTCGCACCAACGGTTCGCAACTTATGCAAACCTGAATCCGGGAAATTATTCATTCAAAGTAAAAGCAACTAACATTGACGGTCGCTGGAGTGAAGCTATCAGTTCGGTGAACATCCGTATCCGACATCCGTGGTGGACAACCACGTCGGCATATATTGCTTACGCCATCGCAGTTGTGGGCGTGCTATACCTGCTGGGAAAATTCATGTTGTTTCGGGCCAACATCATACACAACCTCAAACTGGAACGCATTCAACGGGACAACATGGAGAAACTCAACCATGCCAAGCTCGAGTTCTTTACCAATATTTCACACGAGTTTCGCACACC
>DASPNN010000465.1:0-10164 GCA_035626495.1 Chryseosolibacter sp. | reverse complement strand
AAGGGCCCTCTTATGGTCGTTCGTCATCGCATAGAGCTCGGCCCAGTAGCCGCTGTTGTTCATCTGCAGTGTCAGCGATCCGGTCCTTTCCGCCATCTGTTCGGCAAGGCGCAGATAATGGGCCGCTTTGCGGAAGTCGTTCAGTTTCGTGTAAATGCTGCCGACCCCGTTGTATGAGATCCCGATGCTGAATTTGTTTCCGATCTGGTGTTCGTATTCAAGCGCACGAAGCTGCAGATCGAGTGCTTGTTTATAATCCTTGCGCTCCTCCAACACGATCGCCTTGTTGAACAGACACGCGGCTATGCCGTACTTGTATTTCAGTCTCGTTCGGATCTCCAGCGATCGGTCGAGGGACACCAGGGCTGAATCGTACTTTTTCTCCACCAGGTAGATCACTCCACGCACGTTGTAGCAATTGGAGATGCCATGGTCATCGCCTATTTCCTGGCGAAGCTCCAGCGATTCGTTGATAAACTGGTGGGCGAGCTTGAAATTCTTCTGATTCTTGTAAATCCATGCAATGCCGCTTTTTACTTTGGCGATCTCATGCTTGATCCCCAGCCGCTGAGCGACCTTGAGCGACTCCAAAAAATAATTGAGAGCAACCTCGTTTTGTCCCAGGGCCTCGTAGACGTCACCCAGGTCCTGATATAGCCGGGCCAGCACATTGGGCAGTTCCACGTCTTTGATTTTTTCCATCGCCAGAAAGAGCTGGTCGAGTGCGTCGGCGTACTCGCCGGTATTATGGCTGATCTCCCCCTTGTTGATGTAACAATAAAGTTTGAGGAATTCGTCGTCTAACTCCTCCCCTACTGCACATGCCTGGTTGACGAGTTGCAGGGCTTCGTCATATGCTCCGACGTTGGACTTCACTTCTGCGAGCGCGTACCAGGTGTCGGCAATCGAACGTTTGCTGTTATTTTTTTTGTACAAGTCGATCGCCAACCTGAAATACATCTCGGCTTCGTCGTTTCGCCACTGAATCACATGCAGACGGCCCAGATTCTTATACGCATATGCCAGGTATTGCTCGCTGCCCAGGGTTTGCTCAATCCGAATGGCTTGCATGTAAGCTTTCAGCGCCGAGTCATATTGAGCGAGCGCTTGAAAAACGTTTCCTGTCATCACCAGATTATAGGCCTTCAGGTCGTCGTCGCGGGTTTCCAGTTTTGCGGACTGCCGATGATAGTTCAGCGCTTCCGAATAGTTGGCGCTCCCGAAAAAGTAAAACGCCTTCAGGATCAAAGCATACCTCATCCCATCCACATAGTCGATCGAACGGGCAAGTTCATAGGCTTCGACGGCGCGATCGTGTGCCCGAACCACATCGTAGTTATATAAAGCTGAGGAAATGTTGTTGAGCAGATCGACACGCTCAATGCCAGGCCGCATGCCCGCCAACTTGGTTTGAAGGCTGTCGATCTCCTGCCGCTGCCCGTATACAAGGCCAGTTGCGGACATGGACAACCAGAAAATCAAGAATCTGAACATGGACCTCGGTTAGGGTTCTAAAAGTATTTATTCGCTTTTTGCCAGCCAAGTACTATTTAAGCGGAATTCTTATGCCATTCTTACCCGCTAAAGGGCGCCGGCGAACGAAATCATCGAGGCGGTCTTCGGGAAATTTATTCGTAGTTTTGGTACCATTGGACTCTTCCGGCATCCCCCGTAACGAAACCTAGCTTAACTTAATCATATGAATAACCGTAAATTCTTACCCCTCATTATCCTGGCCGTCATTACGCTGTTTGTCCTGATGGGACTTTCGTCGAGCATTTTTTACAAGATCGGACCTTCCGAGCGCGCGGTGATCTTTTACCCATGGGGTCAAGGCCTGGACAAAGAAAGGATCATTGAGCCCGGTACACACCTGAAGGCCCCCTGGAACGATGTGATCATCTATGAAATTGCCGAAATCTCCTCCGAAGAAAATATGGACATCAACGACAAGAATGGATTGCCGATTCATGTAGACGTTACAGTGCGATATTTCCCGATGCCCGACAAAATTGGCGACATACACGAAAAATTCACCAAGGACTATGCTACGCGCCTTGTCATTCCCGAAGTCCGCTCAGTGGCCAGGCAGGTAATGGCCCGCTATACAGCCGAAGAAATTTATTCGACCAAGCGCGCGGAGGTCGAAATCGGCATCAAGACCGAAACGGAGAAAATACTGAATGCAAACTACGTGAATGCAACTGCGGTCCTGATCCGATCAATCAAACTGCCGGAACAGATCCGTATCGCAATCGAGAGCAAATTGCAGTAACAGCAGGAGGCCCTGGCATATCAATACCGTCTTGATAAAGAAAAAAGCGAAGCGGAACGCAAACGAATCGCCGCCGAAGGCGAAGCCCGCGCCAACAACATCGTCAATAGCAGCCTCTCGGACAGGTTGTTGAAAATGAGAGGCATAGAAGCAACTTTGGAACTTGCCAAATCGCCAAATAGCAAGGTGATCGTCGTCGGCTCGGGAGGAGACGGAATGCCTCTGATCCTTGGAAACAACTGATGCACTTGACCCTTGGCGCGAACAGTTTGACCGATGTTTATGAAGGATGCCAGCATTATTTTTAGGGCATTCTTTTCTGATAAAGAATCTACCCTGTATATTTAAAACCCGTGATAAACCTAATGAAACAATGTCGAAAACTGCAGAATTGATCATCGATGGGAAATCCTACACCCTTCCTGTCATTGTAGGCTCCGAAGGGGAAACCGCCATCGATATCAGTGACCTTCTGGAAAAAGCCAAAGCCATCACACTCGATCTCGGATACAAGAATACCGGTGCAACCAAAAGCGCCATCACCTTCCTCGACGGTGACAATGGCATCCTGCGGTACCGGGGTTACTCCATCGAGGACCTGGCCGAAAAGTCTTCTTTCCTGGAAGTCGCTTACCTGCTGATATTCGGTGAATTGCCGACCCAGCCTCAACTTGACAAATTCACCTACGACATCAAGACCCATACCCTGGTGCACGAGGACATCAAAAAGATCCTCGATGGATTTCCATCCACATCGCATCCGATGGGTGTACTTGCGTCACTGTTCTGCTCCCAGACAGCATTTTACCCGGAATCGCTCGATCAAAATCGCGCGGCGGAAGGGGTATATCTCAGCATCGTCAGATCCCTTGCCAAGATGCCAACGTTTGCGGCATGGGCATACAAGAACGCCGTGGGCCACCCCGTGAATTACCCCGACAACTCCATGGATTATTGCGCGCGTTTCCTGAAGATGATGTTCGCGCTGCCCGCCGAGCAGTACGACGTCGACCCGGTCGTGGCACAGGCACTGGACAAACTCTTGATCCTGCACGCTGACCACGAGCAAAACTGCTCCACCTCTACGGTCCGGATCGTAGGATCGTCTAAAGCAAGCATTTACTCTTCGATTTCCGCTGGCATTAATGCCTTGTGGGGACCTCTGCACGGTGGCGCAAACCAGGAGGTGATCATCATGCTGGAGAACATTCGCAAAGACGGAGGCGACACGGAAAAATGGATCAGCAAAGCTAAAGATAAAAACAGCGGATTCCGCCTCATGGGTTTCGGACACCGTGTGTATAAGAACTTCGACCCGCGCGCCCGCATCATTAAAAAGGCGGCTGACGATGTCCTCGACAAACTGGGCATCAACGACCCTGTGTTGGAGATTGCGAAGAAGCTTGAAGAGGCGGCGCTGAAGGATCCTTATTTTGTCGAGCGCAAGCTTTACCCGAACGTTGACTTCTATTCCGGCATTATCTACCGGGCACTCGGAATACCGGTCGACATGTTTACGGTGATGTTCGCAATGGGGCGCTTGCCGGGATGGATCGCGCAATGGAAAGAAATGCGCGAAAACAAGGAACCGATCGGAAGACCCCGCCAGGTGTACGTCGGCAAACAATTGCGGCCGTTTGTTGAGATGAGCAAACGCTAATCACATCATACGGTATGGATCTGAAACAACGATTTGAATCTGCAGTGGCGCGTTCAAGAGAGCTCACGCGCAAGCCGGGCAACGACGAATTGTTGCAACTGTATGCGCTGTTCAAGCAGGCTACTGAAGGCAACGTCGCAGGCGAGCGTCCCAATGGTTTCGACATCAAAGCCATCGCCAAGTACGAAGCATGGAGAGAGTTCGAGGGCAAGTCGAAGGATGACGCCATGTTTGAATACATTGCTTTGGTCGACAAGCTGCATCAGCAATACGCATAGCGTGTGAACATCTTCTATCAGCCGCGGATTCCGGAAGGACATCTGTCACTGGACGCTGACGAGTCCCGGCATTGCGTCAAGGTGCTTCGCAAAAGACCCGGTGATATCATTCACCTCACCGATGGAAAGGGATCCTTTTATCAGGCACGCATCACGGGCGATGACATTCACGCATGTCGCTTCTCAATCATTGAAAAAACACAAGAACCCGCAAGGAGTTACGAAATCCACATTGCCATTGCTCCCACCAAAAATCCCGACCGCACCGAGTGGTTTGTGGAAAAAGCAGTCGAATTCGGAATCGATTCGATCACATTTATGAAATGTGAAAACAGCGAACGAAGCAACATAAAAATGGAACGGATCGAAAAAATCGCCATCTCCGCCATGAAACAATCATTGCGTGCATCCGTGCCGTTGATTCGTGACCTCACACCCCTTGACGCCGTTGTTACCGGAGCACGCGAGACGCAAAAGTTTATCGCCTTCGTGGACGAAGGCAACACCCGGCACCTCAAAGAGGCCGCCTCCGCAAGCGCGTCGTATCTTGTGCTGATCGGACCCGAAGGAGATTTCTCCCGATCGGAGATTGCGCGTTGCCTCTCCGCCGGTTTCGTGAATGTGTCGTTGGGCCACAGCAGGTTAAGGACCGAAACGGCCGGGCTGGCCGCCTGTCATATCCTCAACCTCATCAACGCGTAGAGGTGTCGCTGGCCGAATTGGCACATTATAGTTACTTTCGGTAAACCGAACGAAACACCCTTCGCATGGTATTGAACTACATTTGGGTCGCATTCTTTCTGATCGCCTTCGTCGTTGCACTAATCAAACTGTTCTTTCTCCAGGATTACGAGGTTTTCCCGGCGATGCTCAAATCGACCTTCGACCTTGCCAAGACAGGGCTTGAGATCTCGATCGGCCTGGCCGGGGTCATGTCTTTGTGGCTTGGTCTGATGCGCATCGGCGAGCGCGGAGGAATGGTGCCGATTCTGTCGCGCCTGGTGGGCCCATTCTTTTCCCGGCTATTCCCGGAGATCCCAAAAAATCATCCGGCCACGGGCTCCATCATCATGAATTTCAGCGCCAACATACTTGGTCTCGACAATGCGGCAACCCCGCTTGGCTTGAAAGCAATGAACGAACTGCAAGAGATCAATCCCGACAAGGAGACCGCATCCAATGCCCAAATCATGTTTCTGGTCTTGAATGCTTCCGGGCTGACGATCATCCCCATTTCGATCCTGGCGGACCGTGCCATGCTAGGGTCGGTCAATCCAACAAGCATTTTTATCCCTACCATAATCGCCACATTCTTTTCGACCTTTTTCGGGCTCTTATACATTTGCATCAGGCAAAAGATCAACCTGCTGGATCCCGTTCTGCTCGCTTATATTCTGGGGGCGATTGCCATTATCGCAGGCATTGTATTTTATTTTTCCGGGCTGCCTCCCGATCAGGTGCAGCAACAGTCGTCGCTGTTCACCGGGGTGATCATTTTTTCAATTATTGTAGGCTTCATCGCGCTGGGCGTGCGCAGAAAGGTTCCGATATTTGAAGCCTTCATCGAGGGGGCCAAGGATGGATTCGCGACCTCCATCAAGATCATACCTTTCCTGGTCGGCATCCTGGTAGGGATTGGTGTCTTCCGGGCTTCCGGAGCCTTGACCTACATTGAGGAAGGCATTGCGTGGGGATTGGCGGCCATGGGTGTTAATACGGATTTCGTACCTGCGTTACCTGTCGCCCTGCTGAAGCCATTGAGCGGACAAGGCGCGCGTTCCATGATGATCGAGATATCCAAGGTGCATGGACCGGATTCTTTCGTTGGTAACATGACAAGCATTTTTCGCGGTTGTGCCGAGACGACCTTGTATGTGCTGGCGCTGTACTTCGGGTCAGTGAATATCCGAAAAACGCGATATGCTGTCACCGGTGGATTAATCGCCGACCTCTTCGGCATCCTTGGTGCCATCTTCGCAGGCTACCTGTTTTTCCATTAATATTAATAGCGATTTTTTGCCTCGAAAACAAATTCAACTATGTCTTAATTAGCGCGTTGGAACACCAATAAGTATGCGTTTTGTTTGCAATCCTGATCAATCGAACTTATACTTGTTCTATGGAAAAGAAAGCGGATATTCAAAAGACAATCTACGACAACGCAAAGAGTCACTTCCTCGGTAATTTCCCCGACTCACTTCCCATCGAGCAGGCCTACGTCCATATCGGAATGTATCTTGGATGGATCATCGACACGGGATTGTATTCTGAATATTTCGAAGACGAAGCGTCGAACCAGATATTCAGATTCAAACGCCGCGAAATTTCCTGTACGATTCTCAGCGAAATTTGGGATGGGTACCTCGGATACGAACTCTTCAACCGGCAGGGCAATATGTTCACCTACTACTATTACGGTGGTGGACTGTATCGTAACGACTACGACGAGATCCTGGTCAAAACGCTGCCATCAATATACCATGTGACGGACAGCTGGGAGAATTACGACAGAATCAAGGTGCGCATCGACATGCGTTTCCAGGACTGGCGAAAGCTCGTTTCTCAATAACAGCTACCTTAGCAATTTTCCATTCTTATCAATCACAATTGCCTGGCTGTCATCCTTGACTGTCAGTTCGGATGTTTCCGGTCTGAAGGAAATTGAGTTCGGTATAAACCCGATGGAAAAATTCTGCGACCACGCCAGCCCATCCGAACGGTATATTTTTGCGATCGTAGCGGGATACTTGTCTTTCGCAGGCATCTCGCGGTACACCAACACGTAAAAGACCTGCCCTGCGGCGTCGGAGTAAGTCAGAGCTTTTGTTACCGGGGCTGCCGAATGATGGAACGCCGCTTTATCGACGGGGAACAAAACTTTCAGGGCCGGCCTGCGCGATGGCGTGATCGAATACAAATAGCCAGCCGCATTAAGGGAATCCTTGAAGTTCAACCCAACCGTATAATTTTCATCGGCCACAAACAAAGGCTTGAAACGCACCCCGCTGTAGTTTGGCTGCAGCGGAATTGAATCCGGGCCATCGACAATCCACTTCAATGCTTCCTGATACAAAGCGAGCTGTTCCTGTTTCTTACGCTTTTCACGGGCTGCAAATTCTTTGAGCCCGCGGATGTAGCTGTGCAGAACAATTGTGTTGCTGTACGCAGTCGTAACAAAGTATCCGTAGTCGATTGCTTCCTGGTCGATGTCTTCCGCGGCAAGCTTGGTCGCGATGCTGTCAAGCTTTGCCAGAAATTTGGACTCGGTTTCCAGCAGCCTTAGCTGGAGGTGAAGGTCGGAAGAGTCGCGCAGCCGTTTGTGCTCGATCAAAACCGAACGGTATTCGAGGTCAGCAGTTTTCATGCTGAAAACCTCCATGGGCAACGGTTCCGGATCGTATCGTTTTAGCTGATCATACAAGAGCACATCGATCAGCTTGGTCAGGTCACTGCGGACCGACGCTGAATCTTTGTTGAGCCGCTCCCGGAGCTTGTTGATCTCAATGTCGTAGGTCACCAGGTGAGATCGCATCGGGACGATCTCCTTCTGGATCACCAAAGTGGCTTTGTCCGCGAATTTTTTGAAATCCCACAACTTCAGGTCATCCTGGTAAAAATCAGCAACAGAAGATCCTTCGTTTTTGAAATCATTCACCGGCAACAGCGTGATCGTCTGGTTATAACCCATTCGTCCAAGGTTGGTCGTGCTCGACTTGTAGCTGTCGAATGCCTTGAGGCATGAATCGAACCGCATGGACAAAGACGAAAGTTTTTTCAAGGTTTGTTCGTCGGCGCGCAAATACAGCTGCCGCTCCGACGGGAATTCATCCTGCAGATTTTTGAACAGGCTCACGGACTTTTTGTAAAGCGAGTCCGACAGGTCGAAAAAGTGCTTCACCATTTTCACTTTGTCGGTCCGTTCGCGCAAGCCCTTGATGCGGCTCTCAATGTCAAACTGAATATCCGATAGCTTCACGCCAAATTCACCAGTCCGCAGATCGCGACGGTTATAGGCCTGGTAATACTCCTTGTTTTTCCTGACTTCGCGTTCGTCGATGGTTTTGAAAGCTTTGTCGTAGTAAAGGACTGCGGAGTCCATCGTAACAATCACGAGCGGAGTTTGTTTGAGGACATCCATTTTCGCAGCCTTTTCCTGGAAAATCATCCCCATGTACAGAAATGCGTTCGGGTTGTCATCGTTTTCGAGCAGATATTTCTTCAAAAAAGGCTCGGCAGGTTCGAATTGTTTGGTGCTGAGCAGGCCAAAAAGATCTTTATACTTCACTTTCTGGGCATGAGCCGTCAGTGAAAGCAGCAAAAATGAGAGAAGAATGAACCGAGCCACGGGATTTTTTGTCATCACAATACATATATCTTTCGAAATTAAATAATTTCATGGGATAAGCCAAATCAACCCAGGGCACGGAAATGACGAAACTCATTCATAATCAAAAACTTAAAACCATTCTGGCATCCATAAAACCCTGGGCGACGGTCGCGGTCATTTTCCTGGTGCTCCGGTACACAGGCTTGCTCAGCGGGATTTCCGTGGTCACGCAATCCGCGCTGATGGAAACAGGCTTGCTGAATATTAAACCCCAGAATAATGTCGCTGCACAGCCGTTCAACTACCGGTTCACGATCAAGGACATGGAGGGCAAAGAAGTGGACATGAACGGTTTCAAAGGCAAGGTCATCTTCCTGAACTTGTGGGCAACGTGGTGTGGACCGTGCCGCGCCGAAATGCCGTCGATCCAGGAGTTATATGACAAGGTGGATCACGAGAAGATCGTGTTTATCATGCTTTCGCTGGATGAACCCGAACACCGGAATAAAATCGTGAGGTATATCGAGGACCAGAAATTTTCCTTTCCAGTATACCAACCGTTAAGCGCTTTTCCGAACCAGCTTCGGGTCACGACGATACCGACCACGTTCGTTGTCGGTGCCGATGGAAAGATCAAAATGAAGAAATCCGGTACCGCCAATTACGCCACCGAGGAGTTTCAGCAATTCCTGGAAAAACTCACCGTTACCAACCCATAATCGCTGGACAACGATAGAGAGCTAAACCAACGCGAGCAGTTCCTTACGTACCAGCTCCATTCCCGTGCTCGCCTTGTCGGAGATCATTTTCAGGTGCGGGATATGCCGTATGTCGGGCAGCTTAGGATCCACCACATACTTCACGGCGTCGTAGGGAACATAGTCGATCAGCCCCGCAGCCGGATAAACGGCCAGCGACGTGCCAACGACGAGGAATATTTCGGCGCAGGATGCTTCACGGGCCGCGACCTCCATCAACGGAACCATTTCCCCGAACCACACGATGTTGGGCCGCAGCTGAGAACCTTTCTCACAAAGATCTCCGGGATTGAGTTGCCACCCTTGAATGGGATAAATCAGGTTTTCGTCTGCGGTACTTCGCGATTCAAACAGGCTTCCATGCAAGTGGATCACATTGGAAGAGCCGGCGCGCTCATGGAGGTTGTCGACGTTTTGCGTGACAATGGTGACATCAAAGTACTTTTCGAGATCGGCCAGGATCTCGTGACCCGGGTTGGGTTTGACTTCCAGCGCGCGTTTCCGTCGCTGATTATAAAACTCGAGCACCACGGCCGGATTTTTACGCCATCCTTCCGGCGAGGCGACTTCCATCACATCGTAGCCCTCCCACAATCCGTTAGAATCACGGAATGTCGGGATACCACTTTCGGCACTGATGCCCGCACCGGTCAGGACGACCACTTTTTTTCGCGATGCGCCCATCTTATTGCAAATAAGTTATACGAATCGTCAAGCGCCTTTCTTCTTTTTAGCAAAGCCGCCACGGCCTTTTTTCTCCGGCGCGTTTTCCGCCAGTGTGATACATTCCTCGAGCGTCAGATCGGCGGGCACTTTACCTTTCGGAATTTTTACGTTCTTCTTGCCAGCTTTGATATAGGGACCAA
>DASPNN010000464.1:0-4179 GCA_035626495.1 Chryseosolibacter sp. | reverse complement strand
GGCATAAACGGGGAAATCCGCGGATAAACTGCAATCGTTTGTTGACAACCAGACACGCTGTTTCCCAGGTTTAGAAAGATTTCGGTGGACATTTTTCGCAATCGTTTTTTTGTTCATTCGCATAATTCGTCGGCTGATCCGGCAGCTGTTCGCAAAAAAATGGTTTACTTTGTGCTGTCAACTGAAGGATTGAAGGTTATTCGAAACCCTTCTTGAGTGCGTGCGAAATGAGCATGCACAGAACGGCGCCGGGTCGTCCCCATTTCGCGCCAATGTTTCACATAAACACGGGAGATGAAAAAAATCGTTTTGATCGGAGGTATGATTATGATCACGGCTGTCCTTGCTGTAGCCGGTTTGCGAACGCTCCATTCGTTCGGAAAAACGCAACTAAGAAAAGGCTGTGTCGGGTTTACGGTGATCGAGGCCGGGAAAGGAATCAACTGCCACGGCGACACGATCCGGCTTTCCAAAAAAAGTGGCTATTACACAGCCGAAATCAGCACAAAAGAATAACATACAATCTGGAAAAATCAGTCACCTGAAAAGAATTCTATTGGTCGGATTTATTGGAGTGAGCCCGGTTTTCGAGGGAAATTGGTGCAATTTTTTTTATTAAAAGGTTTTCATTCCTGATGTTGAATTTTCCAGCAACTCAACCCTGATGAAAAACAGACACACCCTTAAGATCCTGTTAGCCGACGACGATGCCATTGACCGCGAACTGTTCGCGGATGCGATGAAATCCACCGAAGTAAGTTTCGTGATTGACGAAGTTAAAAACGGCCAGGAAGTCCTGGACTATTTAAAAGCTTGCAAGCAATTCCCTGATTTTATTTTCCTGGATCTGAACATGCCCATTGTCGATGGAAGGGAGGCTTTGACCAAGATCAAGAGTTCTGAAAAATTCCGGGTCATCCCGGTGTTTGTGCTGTCCACTTCCAGCTCGCAGCACGACATTTTCGAAAGCTACTACGCAGGCGCCAACTTGTTTCTTGTTAAGCCACCAAGCTATGATGCCTTGGTCTCCACCTTGAAATGCCTTCTCGAGCTCTACGAAGGCAGCCTTGCTACCGCAGAAGTGGTATAAGTGATACTTTCCGGAATTGCATTCGATCCCGGGGGAATTATTTCCTCATAAGTAAAACCATTGTAGATTCGATACCTCATTAGATCCCCCCGTGAACATCGGACGGCGGAAAAGACCGTGAGTGCACAGGAGAAAAAACCGCCTTCAAAACCGGGTCCGGATCCGGCAATCGCTGCGATACCGATCGCACCGTTGGATACATACACAGCCATCAACTTAGCAACGCAGTTCAACGGTATGCCTGGCTGACGCACGGGCTGCACGACCATGATCACACCACTTTGTATGAGATGAGGACAAACCGGACAAGATCAAGGCTGAACACAACTCGCAGACATGGTGAAGAGCCGGGTGGCGCTGTGCCTACAACGCCATTTCATTCACTGGCAGGACAAGGGGTTCCCAAGCACGGGCTATCGATCGGCAATCTCGCGCGGCAAGTAAATGTGGAACGTGGCGCCATCATCTCCCCTGCCTTCTGCGCGAACTGCACCGAAATGATTTTCGACGATCTTTTTGCAAATCGCTAACCCGATACCTGTTCCGGAATACTCAGAGCGGCCGTGGAGCCGCTGAAAAAGCTCGAATACTTTCAGGTTATACTCCGGCTCGAAACCAATGCCGTTGTCGTTCACTGTGATATGATAGAAGAAGTCGCTCTTCTTTTCAGACAGAGTCACAAGGTCGGCAGGAATAAGTTCGCTATTTATCACGATGCGGGGGGCGGCACCGGGCCTCGAAAATTTCAAGGAATTGCCAATAATATTTACGAAGAGCTGATGCATCTGAAATTGGATGGCATTAACCACTGGCAGGTTGGATACCTCGACAACAGCGTGCTTTTCGCGGATGGTGTCGCTGTATTCTTTTTTCACGGCCTGGACAACCTGGTTCAGATCCACCTTTTCAAACTTTCGCTGGTCGGTGGTCGCACGCGAGTAGGTCAGCAGGTCCTGGATGAGCGTCTGAGCCCGCTGTGATGCAGCTTGCACGCGGCGAAAATAATCGGCCGCCCGCTCTGACATGTGGTCCTTTTCCATCTCTTCAATACGGGAGAGGAACGTCTGAATTTTCCGAAGCGGCTCTTGCAAATCATGACTCGCCACGTATGCAAAAGAGGCAAGCTCCTGGTTCATTGCCATGAGCTCCTTGTTTTTTGCGGCCATCCTGTCTTCCGATTTCTTGCGCTCGGTCAGATCGCGGGTAAGCTTGGAGAACCCCAGTACTTCACCATCGTCACCGTGTAGACTGGTCAAGACGATGCTGCCCCAGAAGATGGTGCCATCCTTGCGCTTGCGCCACCCTTCATAAACGGCCTTCCCGTTTTTTACAGCCTCGGCCAGTATTCTGTCCGGGAGATGATTATCACGGTCTTCCTGGCTGTAAAAAATACTGAAGTGCTGCCCGAGAATGTCCTCCTCTGTGTACCCTTTGATGGATTCGGCGCCGCGGTTCCAATGGATGACGTGGCCGCCCTTATCCAGCAAAATGATCGCATAATCCTGGATCTCCTCGATCATCCTGTTGAGCAGGATTTCAGTGTGACCTTTGAAAGTAGCCTTGGATGTGTTACTTGCCTTCATCAACTGGAGATTTGTCTTGCCGTTTTGATTCCTGGAAATAACAGGCAAATATCAATATGAATATAAGAATTCTCAACGTTTTTGCTATCGACCAAAACTCAGACGTGGGAAAAAATGCGGCTTCAGTGTTGTAAAAAAAAGTATGCCAGCATGATGGATCATGACTACCGGCAGCAAGCCCTGGAAATGTTACTATTGACTTTCGCGCTAACGTCTCACATGAAAACGCGGACGGTCTTGTTCAAATGCTGCACACAGGTAAATGAGTGAGGCTGTGCCATCCATCGTCGGCTCGTTGGTCGCATAGTCGCCAAAGTCATCGTGATAAACCACAAGATCGCTCTGCAACATTTCATATTCGTCGCCACGATTCACGCGCACGCCGAGCTGTTTCTTGAAGATGCTGCCGTAAACGGGCCCATCGACCAATCCGCCGAACGTTTGATATCCATTTAAATAGTTAAGCGAGGAATGCGGGTCATCTGGAAAATCTGCCCACGCCGGCAAGCCCACCACCATACTTGTGCCCCAGGGATTACAACCGAAGAGCCAGTCGAATGTCGCTTGCTCAAGCTCAGCGTAGCGCGGGTCCCCGGTGATCTGACGATACCAATAACACTGAATGGCGAAAGCAGTCTGCAAATTATTGCTGCACCAGATATAGGGAACGCCCCTCAGGAAGGCGTTGCTTTTTCCTTTTTGATAGACCGCGTCGATCCCGGCTTTATAAAAGCCTGCCACATCATTCCGAACCGGCGTGTCGGCGACCCTGGCCAGCTCATAGTGACCCAGGTTGATGAACGGGTACCACTGGTAGTGACTGGCTGTATCTGCGCCTAGCCATGGAGTTATTTGTTCCTTCTTTGCAAACTCGAACGACTTGTCAGCAAATTCTTTTTCGCCTGAAAGGTTATATAAATGCACGAGCGCCAGCTCCATGTCGTCCACCCAGTTTGCCTCTTCGTAGAAATACGGCTCACGGAAGCTGGCAGTCTGTGTATACCCTTCTTTGCGGAGTGCAAAATGATAAGCAGAGTACGCCCTTTCCCGCAGCAGGCGCGACCAGCTCTGATCACTCGGGGCGAACAGCTGGCTTCCCAACGCGAACGCGCTGCTGAATTTGCACGCGGTGGAGGAGGTCCCCGTCGTCCTGTTCATGTATTTTCCCAGGCCCTGCGGCGCCCCCGTCAAAAAATAAACCGGACGTTCTTTCCCCTTTCCGTAATCGGCCTTGTCCCCGACCGGCAACCGGAACCCTGCGTGGTCGCGATCGTCTGCTAGCTGGTTGAACATCCAGTCTGCGCGCGGGTGCATTTTCAACAACCAGGTTAATCCCCAGCGTGCCTCATCAAAAACATCCGCAATGCCATTTTTTCCAGGCAATCCATTCCCGGCGAATTTGTCGTCAAATACGGATGGGAAATCCCGGTAGGCGACCAATAGGTGATACGTCGCGTTGGCCGAGGTCATGCTGTATTGCAGATAATCGGTGGCATCGTGCCACCC
>DASPNN010000463.1:0-3583 GCA_035626495.1 Chryseosolibacter sp. | reverse complement strand
TTCAACACTGTAAAAGCCGCCACGAAACCGATGATGAAACAAAAAGGGGGGTCCATCATCAACATGACCTCGGTCGTGGGGATCAAAGGCAATGCCGGGCAGGCCAACTATGCCGCATCGAAGGCTGGCATCATCGGATTTACTAAGTCGGTCGCCCTCGAGCTCGGCTCGCGCGGTATCCGTGCCAACGCCATTGCCCCGGGATTCATAGAAACTGAAATGACGGAAAAACTTGATGAGAAAACCATCCAACTGTGGCGCGATGCCATTCCGCTCAAACGGGGCGGCAAACCGGAAGACGTCGCGGATGCCTGTGTTTACCTGGGCTGCGATCTCTCCGCCTACGTCACCGGTCAGGTCCTTCAGGTGGACGGTGGCATGCTCACCTGAAAAATTACAGCCAACTACCCGCAGCCGTCATGTAAGGTAACGGTCAAAAATGCATCAGCACGATTGATCAAATAAGGTTAATTTTATCGATATGGCCTTATTTGAACCCCGGCTGGCGCTAGCGCTTTGCTTGTTATTTACGACTGTTTCATCAGTTGGTCAGATTTCGTCCCGCCGAGACAGCCTCCAGCGTGTCTTGAAAAATCACGCACAACAGGATTCCATACGGGTTGATATTCTGAATCAATTGGCATTTGATCAATACCTGATCACTCCAGAAAAATCCATGGAATACGCCTACGAAGCGGTGGCCCTTGCCAAAGACCTAGGGTACGCGCAGGGACAGGCGCAAGGCCTGCGGCAGGTCGGCATAGTTCTTTGGACGCAAGCCAATTATGGAACTGCTTTGAAGAATTTTCTTGCTGGACTCAAGCTCGCTGAAAGTATCGGCAATAAACAACTGATCGCCGACCTGTTGGGGAATGTGGGACTGGTATACCACGGGCTCGGCGATTACAAAGAGGCATTGAGGTATCACCAGCGTTCACTGGCAATGCAGCGCGAACTTCAGAATAAGACCCGACAGGCGGTTGCTCTAAACAATATCGGGGATGTGCTGAGGGCATGGAAAAACTACGAGGGCGCGATCGAACATTATGAGGAGGCTTTGACGCTCAGGCGAGAAACCGGTAACCTGGCGGGGGTCGCGACCAATGTCCGCAACATCGGAAATGTATTTGAAGACCAGGGTCAATTTGATAAGGCTCTGGTAAAGTATTCCGAGAGTATGGCCATTTCCGATGAACTCAAAGACAAAAGGGGAATGAGCCAGTGCCGTCAATCGATCGGGTCCGTCTACTTCAAGTTGAAACAACCGGCGCTCGCGAAAAAATATTTACTGGAGAGCCTGGAGATTTCAAGGCAGGCGAGGTTCCGCGCTTTCATTCGCGATTGCAGTTTGCTCCTGTCGGGCATTTATGAAAGCGAGAACAATCCCGGGCAAGCATTCCGGTTTTACAAGGAGTTTGCGTCGTATAAGGACAGTGTGCTCAACATGCAGGTCGGTTCGGAAATTGCCTCGGTCCGCCTGGAATACGAGGTGAACAAGAAACAAAATGAGATCGATTTGTTGAGGAAGGATGCTGAGCTTCACCAAAGTGCACTTGACCGTAAAAACACACTGCTCGTGTCGGGCGCCGTCACCCTGGTCTTGCTGATGTGCCTCGCGATCATCCTATACAAGAACTACACCAGTCAAAAACGTCTGAACACACTGCTTGGCATTAAGAACAGGGAGATTGAAGACCAACACATTGAGATATGCGCACAGCGCGACGAACTCATGGCGCTGAATGAGGAGATCACCGCTCAACAGGAAGACATCATTGCCAGCCGCGATGCCCTGGAGCAAAAGAATGAGTCGATTGCATCTATGAATGAAAAGATCCTCGAAATAAATCAAAATCTTGAAAGACTCGTCGCTGAAAGAACGGCTGCTCTTGAAAAGCAGAACAGGCATTTGGTTGAATATGCGTTCATCAATGCCCACAAGGTCCGCGGACCACTCGCGCGGGTAATGGGACTTGCGAACCTGCTTGCGCTTACGCCTTGCAGCGAAGAGCAGAAGAAAATCCTGCAGTTACTGGACAACGCAACCACCGAGCTGGACAATATCACCAAATCGATAACCGTCGTTGTTCATAACGGCATCGAAGCTTACGAACACACAGACAAAGTATGAGTGAAATAACCAGGATTTCCCGGCTACTCACCAAATCCTTCGAGAAGAACGCGTGGCACGGGCCTTCCGTCCGCGAGGTGCTTGCTCAAATCTCGCCGGCCGATTCAAAGAAACGGTTGCCAAATACACACAGCATTATCGAGCTCGTCGCGCACATGACCGCATGGCGTGTCTTCGCGGTGCACAAGCTCTCCGGTGACGACGGTTACAGAGTTGGCGAAGAAATGAATTTTCCACAATTGGATGACTGGTTAAGGGCGGTCCGTGAACTGGAAGAAAGTCAGGCGGCCTTGCTGGACGCTATTGGCCGATTACCGGAAGGCCGCCTTGCCGAACTTGTACCACACCACGAATTGCGTTATACCTTTTACACACTGCTTCATGGCATTATTCACCATGACCTCTACCACCTCGGTCAGATCATACTCATTCATAAAGCGGCCATGCAAAGTTGATGTCAGATGCCACATACCAGCAGGAATTGAACGAAGCGCACGCGCTGCTTCAACGGGCATATGCTGTACGTGTCAACGACCTTGAGCAAAGCGTGAGTCTGGCTCGACGGGCTGAAGCCATCGGCGAAAAGTTTCAGGATGCGGATCTGGTGGCACACGCCAGGAACCATTTAGGACTGTTTTATATGGTCCTAGGGAATTTTGAACAGGCAAAACATTGCTCCCAGGACGCCCTGCAACACTTTGAATCGCGCCAGGATCTGAAAGGAATAGCGGATGCGCGTTACACGATCGCCAGCATTTATTATAAGACCGACAACTACCACCTCGGCCTGGAGTATTTACTGGATTGTCTATACATCTATCGCAAGCTGAACGATCACTTCAACGAAGCTCGCGTGCTGAAGTCCATTGGGACGATCTACGAATATTTTGGAGACCAGGAGAACGCGATACGCGCATACCTGCGGTGCATCGAGGCCGGAAGGCTGGCCAACGACCCCAACCTTGAATCCAATGCCTATAACCCGCTGTCGGGAATTTACCTGAAGCGCGGTATGCATGAGCTGGCGTTGACGACGATTGAAAAAAGCATCGCCATTAAGGAACAAACCAAAGATGTTCGCGGGCTGGCGTTCGCGCTTTACGGCCGGGGCAAAGTTTTTATCAAGACGAAAAGATTCGATGAAGCACTGCTCGACCTGACCGAATGTCTCAGGCTGCAAAACGAAATGGGTGACAAGCTCGGCGTGGCCATGGCTTACAATAAACTGGGGGTGTTGCATTACGAAACCGGCAAATATGAGGAAGCCAGGAAATTCCTCATCTCGGCTCTTCAAATGGCCGATCAATTCAATATCGCCTTCATCCGGTACAAGGCGAGGTACAACCTTCACCTCATCGCCCGTGCTTTGAACCATCCGGATGAAGCACTGCAGCATCTCGACCAGTATATCCGGATCAAGGAAGCAACTATCAATGCGCATACCTACAACGT
>DASPNN010000462.1:0-5648 GCA_035626495.1 Chryseosolibacter sp. | reverse complement strand
GCCAACAAGTTGATAAGGCAGACAAACAGTGCATAATGCCGGACGGTTTGGGGAACGGCGGGCAGTGGTATCGGCTAGCCGAGCATCCATTCGAGTCGCTTGTACGTCTCTGTGTGCGAGTTGTTGTTGTGGATGTTGCTCTGAATACTTTTGATCAATTCGGGGGCGCGATCGCGTGAATAACCAAACTTCACGGCAAACAGATTGCAAAGTTTCATCTCCTCGTCATGCACACTTTTATCGATCGACATCATATGCACCAGGTCGTAAAACTGATCGAACTTCTCCCGTCTGTCCTTGGGAACTTCAAAGAGAATTTTGGACGGGTTCTGATGGATCGATTTTAGCTGGGCTTCGGAAATGTTATTTCGCTTGGCTATTTTTCTGAGCAGGTCGAACTCTACCAGGTCAAAGTTACCATCGACGGCAGCCATCTCGATGAGGTTCCTCATGTGACTTCGGGCGGTGCCTTTACCTTGTCTGAAGAGACTAAGGATTTCGTTAAAATTCATAATAAATGGGTTAGGCAGGTTAGTAAATATAGTAAAATAACTCGCCCGGAACAACGTGCACCGATCACCGTTTCCTGACTTTTTGTTTCGGAATTCAAAAAAAATTGGATGCCCCGGCTTGGATGCCCGACCTTTCGACAGATCAGGTTGGCGATTGCCGTTCTGAGCGCGTTAATTCTTCTTGTCCAGGTCCGGAAGAACAAAATCATCCAGGGCGCTTGGCAATGCCATCACCGCTTCGATTTCTTCCGGTTTTCTTGGCGCGATGGAAGAAAGATGCTCTACGCCGCCGGAAGTGATGAGGAAATCGTCTTCAATCCGAACTGCGATACCCCACCATTTCGGGTCACATGGTGAATTCTCAGGGATGTAAATGCCGGGCTCAATGGTGATCACCATATTTTCACGAAGCTCGGGCCCTCCCTGGTCATGGACATCGAGGCCGATGTGGTGGCAACACCCATGAGGATAGTAAAGATGTCTTTGCGTTTCGCTCGAGATAATTCCAAGCTCGGTCAAACCCTTGTTGATCACGTTTCGCGTCACCTCTGTGAGCTCGCCCAAACTCACGCCGGGTTTGCAAATCGCCATGGCTTGCTCCTGCGCATTCAAAACGAGCGCATAAATTTGTTTTTGCTCGGGCGAAAATTTCCCGGACACCGGGATCGTTCTCGTGATGTCGGCGGTATAGCCATGATATTCGGCGCCAAGATCCATGAGAATCAGCTCTTTGCTGCTGATGTTTGGCTTGTAGTTGTCGATATAGTGCAGAATGCATCCGTTATTTCCACCCCCGACAATCGATGGGTACCCGACGTCTTCCGCCTGGTATTTTTTGAACACAAATTCGTGGATGCCCTGGATCTCGCGCTCCGACATGCCGGGTTTGATCGCTTTCATGACCTCCACCTGCGCAGTCGTTGAAATATTCACCGCCCTGCGGATCAGCGCGAGCTCTTCGGCACTTTTGACACCGCGCAGACTGCTCATGATCGGATAAAGATCCCGCGTGTTGAGATTGTTTGCCGACGGCTCGAGGTTGACGGAAACGCCCGGCTCGGGATATCCGGCTTTCGTTTTGAATTGCCGGATCAGGTCGTACAGGTCTGCCGGGTCACCACGCTCGTCGCGGACGTCGTTTTGAAAATCGGAAAAAAGGACCTGATCAAATTTTTTAAAATCGACCGGGAAGTTTTTGAATGCGGTATTGTTAAACGCATGCTCAAGGCCGAGCCTGGCTTTTACCCCAGCTTCGCCCAGCCGACGGCCTGTCCACATTTCTGCGGCTTCATTTCGTGGCTGAATGAAAATCACCTCATCGTACAGTAACCCGTTGGCGGCTGTTTGTTTCTCTTTGAAGATCAGCAACACCGCGTGGGGCTCCCTGTACCCGGTTAGGTAATAGAAATCCGGATTTTGATGGAAAACATAGTCGACGTCATTCGCACGGTTTCTAACTGCATTGGCGAAAAACACAGCCACCGAATTCGCCGGAAGTTTTGCCCGAAGCTGATCGCGCCGACTCTTGTGGAATTCTTTTGTCAGAAAATCCATTGGCTCGCTGGCCTGATCCTGACCATAAACGGTCGTGGTGTAGAGAACGAATAGCGAGAAAAGACGGAGCTTCCTAAAGTGTTTCATCGATCAAAAATCGCAAAATACAGGAATCCGCGACGACGGCCTTTGAATTTCGCACGTAAAACCGTTTGAATGGCTAATTTGCGCGTTCTGATTTATAAATACGAACGTCGAACCTATGGAAACAGTCGTTTTGGGCACCTCCGTAACGGTAAGTTTGGTGAAAATTGAAATCCAATGACAAACGAATTGACTCAAACGCGACGTAACGACCTCGACTGGCTCAGGCTGATCGCGATTATTATTCTGCTGTTTTTCCATACCGGGATGTTGTTCAATCCATGGGAGTGGCACATCAAAAACCCGGAGCAAAGCGAAAGTTTCCGTTACTGGATGGTGTGGTTACATTTCTGGCGAATGCCGCTCCTGCTTTTTATTTCCGGCGCGGGAACGTACCTGGCCATGAGTAAGAGAACTTCCATGCAATACGCGGGTGAACGGTTTCAGCGGTTGTTTATTCCACTCGTTTTTGGAATGTTTGTGGTCGTACCGCCCCAGATTTTTTACGAGCACATATCGCGATATGAAAGCTATGGTGCATTTTATAAAACAGTATTTGAATTCGTGCCCTACCCTGAAGGCAGTTTTAGCTGGCATCATCTGTGGTTCGTTGCTTACCTTTTGATTTACTCCTTGCTGGCCATTCCGCTGCTGAGATTTTTGCGCTCGCCAAAGTCTGAAAATTCCAAGGTGCGAATGACCAACTTACTGTCACGGCCCATTGGCATTTTGCTAATCCCTTCCGTGATCATTCTATTAACGCAGGTGATCTTGCGGCCTTACTTTCCTGAAGAGACCCATGCGCTGATTGATGACTGGGGATACTTTACCTTTTACGGATCATTCTTCATTTTTGGCATCATGGCCTTCAGCAAACCGGAGCTGTGGGCTTCGATCGGAAAAAACCGGAAGCACTTGCTTGTGGCAAGTCTGTTTATTCTCATACCGTTTTATATCACTTACTTTCACTTTCGTGAAATCATCACGTTGAATCTGCCCCTCGACACCGTTGAGACTATTTTTGACGTGACGGCAATATTCGGAAGCTGGTTTTGGGTGATCACGGTGATAGCATACGGGCAACGTTATCTCAACAGACCGCATCCGTGGCTTAAGCATTTCAACGAAGGCCTCTACCCGTTTTACATCCTGCATCAGACAGTCATCATTGCGATCGGCTATTATGTGTGCCAGTTGCCGTGGAGCATACTTGCGAAATTCTGGGTGGTAGCCTTGTTGACCCTGCTCAGCTGCGTTGGGTTGTATTTCATTTTGATCAGGCCTTTCAATATAGTGCGTGTATTATTCGGTATGAAGCCTTTGCGGAACGTGGAACAGGTTTCCGTGCAGTCAGAGGTTTCTTTGAAGTGATGGCATTCGTGATCGGGCGGTAGCGCCAGGGTGGTGCGCTGTTGAAGCTCGATCCTCACAAAACTCAATGGGATCGGGCTTCAACTTTTCTGTCAACTGCGTGCGTCTTTCATAAATGAGTGATACCTTGAGTCCAACGCGAATGCAAACATGATTAAAAAAGTCCGATGACAGGCAGTTCACATTTATCCATTAAAGATGCCAGTGATGCCCTTGCAAAGAGTAGCGCGCTGTTTACGGAATTATTTCGCCACGGGACGCTCTCGGTCGAATTTTATAAACCTCAAAAAACCGATCACCAGAAACCACACGATCGGGACGAGATCTATGTTGTGGCCAGTGGCACCGGCATTTTTTTCAATGGCGGGCAACGTTCGAATTTTAAACCCGGTGATTTTCTCTTTGTTCCGGCTGGCGTCGAGCACAGGTTTGAGAATTTTAGTGAGGATTTTTCAACGTGGGTATTTTTTTATGGACCTGTCGGCGGCGAAAAAGCGACACTTTAGGTCCTGCGTTGATTTTTTAACACGACCTTTTCACAATCCCGCGCCTTTTTTAGTCGATGATTTGGCTTCGATGGTCTGGCCGTACGCGTAGGGCAATGGTGGAAATTAACGAATCCACCCATTTGGGAGAGTTCGGGCGGACCAACGGCATGGTTATGCCGAGCTCTGCGAAAAAGGGGCGGCATGGAGCTATCCCCGTTCGATCTCTTCGAGGTAATAATCGTCCCCCTTTCCATAGGCGATCAGGTCTTTAAGCTTGTAACGCTCCAGGGTAAGCAGATCTTTAACTTTAAAATCGCCGTTGGGCAACACATTCTCGACGATGAACTCGTGGGTCTCCCTGAAGTTCGTGAGTCTGTATTTTTTTCCGGTGCGAAGTACGTCCAATGAAAGGCCGGCCATAACTTTGATTAAAAATCTTCTTCGCGTTCGAGCATCAAAATCGATGCCTGCGGCACGATAAAATACTTTTCTCCCTCGTACAGAACTTCAATCGCGCCCTTTTGCAGGAAAATCGCAAGGTCGCCTTCCTGTGCCTGAAGCGGCAAATACTTTACCTGCTCGTCCTTTCCCTTCCACATTTCGTCTTCATCGGCCGGCAATGGCAGCGGGTAGCCTGGTCCGACCTTGATCACATAACCACTTTGAATCTTTTCTTTTTCCTGTACCCCGGGAGGCAGGTATAATCCACTTTCGGTCTTGTCCGTTTGCTTTGCGGGTTTTATCAGCACGCGATCGCCTACCACGATGAGTTTTTTCAGCTTGTTGTCGGGGGTTAGCTTCATACCTGTCAAAAATTTAGTTGCAATGTCTTGTTTTCGGCCAACGACTTCCAATGGTCGATCAACTCCCTGATTTCGTTACGCATCGTTGCAAGCAATGCCGCATCAATCATCAGGAGTGGTGAACCGAACTGCAAACATACATCATTAAAAGATTTCTGAAAGTCTTCAATAAGACGGGAATCCGACAGCTCGGTTAATAGTAAGACCACAAGGTTTTCGGCATACAGCGCTTCGAGTGGCAACTCCCGTGGCCGGAACTTTTGTTTGTCCTCGAAATCGGTTATGTTCACTCCGCCGGCGACCATTCCATAAAATCCGTGTCGGAAATTCAGATTCTTTTCCACTACATAATGTGCCAGGTCGTGAATTGTAAAAAACGCGGTCGTCTGCATCCACGTGGTTGAGCCGTCGGCCCGGGTGCAGACAAGCATATCTTTACCTCTTCCTTTTTTGAATTCTATTTTAAGCATAGAAACGACTGCGACGTCAACGATGAAGGTTTTTAGGTGAACACTAATTTTCTGTAAATTGGTTTCACTGAAACAAAATTATGAAAAGTCTCATCGCTTTGATGTGGGTCGCGCTGACGGCAGGGGCATTGCGGGCAGAAGACCCGCAAACACTCCCAATCGGCTCGCCGGCGCCCGCGTTTACGTTACCCGGCACTGACGGGAAAAACTATTCATTGGAGGACTTCCGCGACGCTAAGCTGTTACTGATTATATTCACGTGCAACCATTGCCCTACGGCCCAGGCATATGAGGACCGGGTCAAACAGCTTGTTGTGGATTATAAATCACGGGGTGTCGCCTTGATTGCCATCTCGCCAAACGACC
>DASPNN010000461.1:0-2749 GCA_035626495.1 Chryseosolibacter sp. | reverse complement strand
CGTGCTGAAGGGTGCGCGCCAAATGATGGCAAAGAAAGGTATCAGGGTAGTTCAGTTTGAATTCGGTGCAAGGAACCTGAGTTCACGCACATTTTTTTATGATTTCTACCGGATGTTTAAGACTGATTACAACTTATACCGGATCGTTAAAAACGGCTTGGTCAGAGTAGAGACATACGACTACAAACTTGAGGTCTTTGGCCGCGCATTGAACTATGCCGCAATTCAAAAATCCGTGGACTGGAACTAAAGTTTAACCTTTGGCACCACGTAAAATAAAAATACTTCACGTCATCAAATCACTCGGGCGTGGGGGGGCGGAAATGCTTCTTCCCGAAACATTGAGGGTCCACGATAAGAACAAGTTTGAGTTTGAATATTTGTACTTTCTTCCATGGAAGGACGCGTTGGTAAATGAACTTGAGCGGGGAGGTGCCAAGGTTATGTGTTTCCCGGCCAGGAATAACATTCAGTTGGTCGCACAGGCAAAACGGCTCGCGCGCTATGTCCGCGATAATGACATTCAGATCATTCACGCACACTTGCCCTGGGCAGGGATCGTTTCGCGTCTCGCCGGCAGGTTCGCGCATTGCCCCGTATTCTACACCGAGCACAACAAGCAGGAGCGATATCATTCATTGACTCGCTTCCTGAACCTTGCGACAATGAACCTCCAGTCGAAGGTAATAGCCGTTTCCGTCGACGTGGCAGATTCTATCAGGCGACACAAGCCACGGCTGAAGGCGGATCTTCAAACGATCGTCAACGGAGTCAATACTGAACGATTTAAGCCTGGGCAATTCGACGGTATTCAGGTACGACACAATTATGGTATCCCGCTTGATGCGCCGCTGATCGGAACTATCGCTGTGTTCCGCGTGCAGAAGAGGTTGGATCTGTGGCTTGAAATTGCAAAAGCAATTCTCGAAAAAATACCAACCGCCCATTTTATGCTTGTCGGTGAGGGTCCGCTGAAAGCGATAATAGAATCGAAGGCTCAACAGCTTAGACTTGGTTCTCACGTTCATTTTACAGGAACTCAAACAGAGGTTCGGCCGTACCTTGCCGCCTTTGACCTTTTCATGATGAGTTCCGTATTCGAAGGTCTTCCCGTGGCAATGCTGGAGGCAATGGCATCTGGCTGTCCAGTCGTCAGCACCGATGCGGGCGGTATTAAAGAAATTATCCGGCATGGCGGCGAGGGGTATCTTTGTTCGGTCGACGACCCGCGCAAATTGATTGCATACGCGTGCGAGTTGTTAGCGGATCGCGTGAAGCTTGGTCAGTTCGGTCAGGCAAGTCGCCAACGTATAGTCGGGAGTTTTAGCATCCAAAGAATGGTGCACCGCCTGGAAGCCTGTTATGAGACGCAGCTGGCGGGTTGACTCGAGCCTGTGAACATGCAGCCGGTTACGTCCCTTTGATATATATTAGCCTAGAAATTTCTTATGATTATCAGACCAGCTGTTGAAAAAGACATTCCCGGGATCGTGGAGCTGCTTAAGATGACCCTCGGGGAAGATGCGACCGTAAAGTCCGAGAATTACTGGAACTGGAAGCATGTCGAGAATCCATTTGGGCCTTCGCCGGTGATACTTGGGTTTGAAGGTGGTCAGCTTGTAGGCATTCGTGCATTCATGCGATGGAAATGGAAACGCTCAGGCAAAATATATGAAGCTGTCCGCGCAGTCGACACAGCCACCCATCCCGATCACCAGGGAAAAGGAATTTTCAGCAAACTGACCCGCGCGTTACTTCAGGAGTGTCAGGACAAAAAATGGGACTTTGTGTTTAATACACCGAACAAAGCGTCCAAGCCCGGGTATATTAAGATGGGTTGGACCGAGGCGGGTCGGCTTCCAGTCACGTTGAACGTCGATCGGCCGGTTCAAATGGTTGCGCGCCTCGCGGGTCTGACAACGACCGAGCCGGCTCCGGCGACCAACGAAGCAGAGATGAACCGGTACTTAAGCCACCCCGGGCTGGAAAATCTGTTGCAGGCTAATGAACAGCATTACAAGGACTTCATGTTTACGGATCATTCGACGAAGACACTTGCGTGGCGGTATCGTTCGGTCACGGTAAAACAATACTTTGCGGCCGCCCTGGAAATCGGGAACGCGATGCCCGCCCTGGTGTTTTACAGGATCAAACCAGGGCGCGCCGGCACAGAGTTGCGCGTCACAGATGTTTTCGCGGAAGATGCCAAATGGAAGCGGGACATCGATGACCTTATCCGAACGCGTGTCAAAATGCACCATGCTCATTTTGTCACTTTCAGTGACATGAACGAATGGATTTCGCGCCGGAAGTTCTTCAGGATCAACGGCCTTCCTATTGGACCTATTGTCACGGTGCGTAACATCAGCGGGCCGTATTATGAAGTGCTCCAAAACTTTGCCTTCTGGCGTCCCTCGATGGGCGACCTTGAATTGTTTTGAATGAACGCGCTCAATTTTCAACCGACATCTGCCCATGTTTGCTGAAAAGAAAATACACATTCGGTTTGCCGAAGCGGGGGATATCCCGGCGCTCCTGACACTCCTGAGAACGGGCCTGGGAGAAAAAGTCATCCCAAAAACCGAAGCATTCTGGAGGTGGAAACACATTGAAAACCCGTTCGGTCCTTCACTGGTTCTCCTCGCCGTTGATGGAAATGATATCGTGGGCATCAGAACTTTTATGCAATGGCGATGGCGTATGGGCCCCCGGCAATTTCAGACGGTACGAGGCGTCGATACTGTCGTTG
>DASPNN010000460.1:0-2317 GCA_035626495.1 Chryseosolibacter sp. | reverse complement strand
AAATATTGCTGGGTCGGTCAAAAAACTACGCGAGCCGAATTCGATACGCACAAATGCTTCCGTTCTCGCGGTGAAATTATACCCATCGATGAACAATGCGGCGGGCCCGGAAACCACCTGGGTGTTGCCGCTCTCCCGCAGGATGCGGTCGAACGAGCTTTCCGCTTTATCAAAACTTTTCTGGATGATGTCTCCCGTAAGCTGGAAGTCTTTGAACCACAAATGCGTCTCTGGGCTGATGAACTCCAGCAGCGATTGCCGTTCCTCCTGGATAAGTTTCGTCTGGACGTTCGGAATGATGCTCACTTTGTCAAGGGAATCCACGGAAAGCTGTGATCCGGGTTCAAAGGTACGGATGCCGTCGACCTCGTCACCAAAAAGCTCAATTCGATAAGGCAACTCGTTGGCAAATGAAAATACGTCGATGATTCCGCCACGCACAGCAAACTGGCCGGCCTCGAATACAAAATCAGTCTTTTCGAAATCGTAATTGTGGAGAAACTCTTCGAGGAAAGCGATGTCGAGCTTTTCTCCTTTGCTGATATTGAAAGTGTTTGATGCCAGTGAGCGCTTGTTGATGACTTTTTCGGTCAGAGCTTCGGGGTAGGTGACGATAATGTCCGGCTTTGTTTTGTTGGCCAGCCGGTTAAGCACCTCGGCGCGCATAAGAATATTCGCATTCTCGACTTCATCAAACTCATATGGCCGCTTGTACGACATTGGAAACAGAAGGACTTCGCGTTCAAGCAGGCTTTGAAGATCGTTCTGGAAGTAGGCTGCCTCTTCCCGGTCCTGGAGGATTATGATGGCATCATGGGCGCGCAGCTTGAAGAGGGCCGAAAAAATGACTGTATCCAGACTGCCGGCCAGTCCCCGGATACGAATGTTCTTATTTTTGGGCGTATTAATCCCTGCGGCCAGGGTCCTGATCAGCCCATCCGCGCGATAGATATCCAGAAAATCGCTCGCCCTCAAAGTTCCGAGTTTTCTTCCCCTTAAACAGGGAGGCGCAAATATAAGTTTACACCGGGTTCGCCAGCAAAAAACACAATATCTAAATTCTTGTATTTTTGCCGCATGGATTTTCTCAGGCAGCTAGTGCTTTATATCAGCCTCATGTGCCTGCTTTTCCTTTTCGTCGGGCTATATAAACCGTGGGCCATGCTCTGGTGGGAACATGTTCAAAACCGCAGAAAGGTGATCAAGCTCTACGGGACTATCGGATTGATTTGCTATGCAATTTACTGGGCTCTGTATTTCGTCGATCTCAATGACTAAACATGTTCTCTTGGCAGCCCTGCTGATGTTCATCGCGGGCTGTGAAAAAAAGGAACCTCCGGCAAAGGTGGAGGCGCCGGCTGTTGAAACGCCGGTCATTAAGAATGAGCGTCCTGTAATGGCGTTTACCCTCACCGACGGATCGATGGTGAACGCCCGGGACATCGACGAGCAGATGCTGCTTATTCTATTCCAACCGGACTGCGACCATTGCCAGGACGAAGCGCGACAGATCAAAAAGCGACTGGAAGCTTTCAAGGACTACCAGCTGTATTTTATTTCTTCCCAGCCCATTGAGATGATTGAGAAATTTTCGCGGGACTACCAACTGACGAACCTTCCCAACGTTCATTTCGGCCACACCGAAGTTCAAAATGTCTGGAACAATTTCGGGAGTATTTCTGCTCCGTCGATGTACCTTTATTCCAAGGAGGGAAGGCTCGTCGAGAGTTTTGAAGGACTTGTAGACGTCGAGGTGATCATCAAGTACCTCTAGCTTCTGTTTAAATCTAACCTTTCCACCGCGAGCAGTTGCGGGCGGGAAAGCGTGGTTACTCCCAAGAGATACTTTTCCCCTCCATCTTTCACGCGAAGCTTTTTTCTGAGCTCGTCGACGGAAGCTGGATAGTTTCGAAGCACTATGTTCGTTTGGCGATCGGGAAAAAGTCTTTCAAATTCTGATGGATCGGCTCCGACGCCCGCCCTCAAGCTGTAAATCCTTCCTGGAAAGCTTTCAATCAAGAGGTCTGAAGTATAGACATGCGTGTTGGGATGAAGCTTCCGTACATTGTATCGTTCAGCGATGAGACGAAAGGCCCCGGCTTTCAGGACCGCCGCGTTCGGTTCATAGAGATAGGCACAGGGCTCTGAAAATTCCACCGAAGCCTCGCGTTCTTCATTCAGCCTGAACTCAAACGACCGCGTCGTGTCCCCGAGGATATTGTTTGCCCGAACCGTCGGTTCTCCCCCGAAGTCCCTGACCAAATGATATAACAGCTCTTTGCATTCATTGCCGACAGCCACGACTGTTACTGACGCG
>DASPNN010000459.1:0-2025 GCA_035626495.1 Chryseosolibacter sp. | reverse complement strand
TACGATGACACGCCCGACCAGGCGAAAGCGACCGAGGACGTCAAACGGGACATGGAGGCTCCCCATCCGATGGACCGGCTCGTTTGCGGCGATGTGGGCTTCGGTAAGACGGAAGTTGCCATCCGGGCCGCATTCAAGGCGGCCGCCGACGGAAGACAGGTCGCAGTGCTTGTGCCGACCACCATTCTCGCAATGCAGCACTTCCGGACATTCAGTGAGCGACTTGCGAACATGCCCGTGACGATCGACTACGTGTCAAGGTTCAAGACGGAGAAAGAAATCAAATCCATCCTGGAAAAAACGAAGGAAGGCAAGATCGATATCCTCATCGGCACACACCGGATCGTCAGCAAGGATGTGGTGTTTAAGAATCTTGGGCTGCTGGTGATCGATGAAGAACAAAAATTCGGTGTCAAAGTCAAAGACCGTTTGAAAGAATTAAAATTCAACGTCGACGTATTGACACTGACCGCCACCCCGATACCCAGGACGTTGCATTTTTCGCTGATGGGAGCCCGCGACCTGAGTATCATTGCAACAGCGCCCCCGAACCGGCAGCCGGTAACTACGGAGCTCCATACTTACAACGAAGTGGTTATACGCGACGCGGTCAGCCTCGAGCTCCGGCGCGGCGGGCAGGTGTTTTTCGTCCACAACCGCGTCAGCGACATCGAATCGGTTGCCAACTCCATTTATAAGCTCGTTCCCGATGCGCGCATCGGAATCGCACACGGCCAAATGGAGGGCGACAAGCTCGAAAAAGTAATGGTCAAGTTCATCGACGGAGAATACGATGTCCTGGTTTCGACAAACATCATTGAATCCGGATTGGACATACCCAATGCCAATACGATAGTCATCAACCAGGCACACATGTTCGGTTTGTCCGACCTGCACCAGATGCGTGGCCGCGTAGGCCGTTCAAACAAGAAAGCGTTCTGCTATCTGCTCACCCCGCCCGCATCGCTGCTTACGGCTGATTCGAGAAAGAGGCTGGCGGCATTGGAAGAATTTTCAGAGCTTGGTGATGGCTTTAAGGTCGCTATGCGTGACCTGGACATCCGCGGAGCAGGTAATCTGCTTGGCGCGGAGCAAAGCGGATTTATTAATGATCTTGGCTTCGACACCTATCACAAGATCCTGGATGACGCGATCCAGGAGCTCAAGGAAACAGATTTCCGCGAATTGTTTGCGTCCGAGCTCGCTGAAAAAGCTAAACTCATCGTTCAGGACTGCGTCATTGAAACGGATCTCGAAATTCTCATCCCCGAAAGTTACGTCAACAATACAAGCGAACGCCTGCAATTGTATTCACGGCTCGACAACATCAGCAATGAAGAGCAGCTCGAGCGTTATAGCGGCGAGCTCCGTGACCGGTTCGGTGCTTTTCCCCCGTCTGTTGTGGAGCTTGTGAATTCCGTCAGGTTGCGTTGGCTGGGTGAACAACTTGGCTTCGAGAAGTTATCGTTGAAGAACGACAAGCTGCGCGCATACTTCGTTACGTCGCGCGACGATTATTTTAAGTCAGATGTGTTCGGGAGAATCCTAAGCTTCGTCAAAGCCCATCAGCGGCGGTGCAAAATCAAGGATACGGCCGGTAAAGCCATGCTGATAATTGATGAGGTGATGTCCGTGAACGATGCGATCGAATTGCTCAATCAAATGGCCGGTCAGCCTTCCAGATCACCAAGCGAAATATTGTCCAGGTAAGGATCGAGTCCGACAGCCTTATCGAATGCATTTATCATCAACACCTTTTGATATTTGGGAGAGTAAAAAACTTCAATGTAGAAGTCACTCGCATGGTAAAGAAACACTTTGCAATCACCGAGCATTCGTTGGGTTAGGTAGTTCCCACGGAATGTTATCAGATCACATTTTTTCTCGAAGGGCATAACGCGGAAATCCTGGAGGGTATACATAAAAAGGTAATTTCCTCGAAAGGCCGAAAAAACATGCCACGGCAAAAAAAGGCCCTGAATCATGCGAAAATGTGGGTTTTTGACGCGTCACGCATGTGTCGTC
>DASPNN010000458.1:0-3779 GCA_035626495.1 Chryseosolibacter sp. | reverse complement strand
CTACGGTAACCACCACCTCGAAGGTAGGCCCCACACAACCATAGGTCGAGTTGGTCGGGGTGACCGTATAGGTCACTGTTTCGGGGGATGTGCCGGTGTTGGTAAGAATGTCGCCTATAAAACCTCCGCTTCCCGTTGTTTCACCAGAGATGTTGGGACCTGCAGAAGATGTCCAGGAAAAATTTGAGCCCACCCCATTGCCGAAGCTGTTCACGTTGACCTGGAGGTCATACGAGGGGCCGTTATTCGAGCACACGGTGACGGCGTCGTTTCCGCCGGTTGGGGGAACACCTCCATATGCGGTTGCGACCATCTGTCCAGAACTCGACAATCCATTGATGGTTGCTGTACCGCCGGATTCGTTGATGGTCCATCCGCCACCGCCGGGAGGATCAACCTCAATACCGGAAATGGTAATGGTGTTGATTTCGCCCTCATGGGTCGTATTGGATTGATTCAACGTTACCGTAAAGCTGTTGTTACTCACCGTTACCGTTCCTCCGGTGAGTGAACCGCCGCCACCTGTTACGACAACCGTGGCCGATCCTGGTGAATTGAATGTCATCGACGAAGTAAAGACGATGGTCCCACCCGGGCCGGGCAACGATATATCGCCAGGCGCCGTCTCCGTTATGACTATGTCGGAGATCGTGGTGAATGTTCCGATACAAGCGTTGTCGCCATTATTTGAAATGGTGACCTGGGCGCTGCTGGTAAAGTGAAGGATGGTAAACAGAACGAACAGGGCGGCCGTAATTCTTGCCATAAAAACTACTTTAGTGGGGTTAAAGAAGTAAATAAGCCGGCTTAAGTACGATCAGGATTAAAGCGTCGTGAACTTACTTTTGACGGGTCTTGGTCATCCATTTCGAAGTTGTACCTATAGACAATATCCGGTCTCCGAAATGTTATATTGATTCCTTGAAATGGAGGAACATAACCATTGAAGATAATAAATTATCATCGAGAATAACACCGGATTTGCCGGGTGCCAAAAAATAAATGTCAATGTTTTTGGCGGACGATTTACCGCAGCTTCCCGCAGAAAATTTTCTTGCACCGGCCATTCGGCCGAAAGCTGCAGGAATAAGGCACCCTAATGCCTGTCCTGAAAAGAAAAGAGGGTCTTTTTAGTCAGATTCAATACGGGTCTTTCGCGGCATAAGTGTGTTTTTGACACACTACCGGCAATACTTCGTTAATCCAGCAGCTGAAAGCCGTTTTTCGCGAGGATTTGCATTGCCTGCATAGGTTCCTTACTCTGGGTGCTTTTCATAAGTCCCTTGAGTGAGCGCTCCACTTCTTCAGCGGTGATTTGCAATTCCGCAGCAATTTCCTTCGGTGAAAGCCCATAAACCGTTTTGCGAAGGATTTCCAGTTCTCTTGCACGGATCGTCAGTTTCATAAGATGGAATAAACTGAGCGCAAGTTGCTGCGAGGTAACGTGATGTGCCATACCGTGAGCTGGGTATTCGGTCATACCGGGGCCCAACAAAAAAAGCTGACGTACTGCCAGCTTTTTTCAAGTTGTCAAAGCAGGTATTACATTTTTGCCACTACCTCGTTGGCGAATTCTGAACATTTGAGCAAAGTGGCACCTTCCATCAGGCGGTGAAAGTCATAAGTCACACGCTTGGAAGAGATCGCACCTTCCAGTCCCTTGATAATCATGTCCGCTGCTTCCTGCCATCCCATATATTCAAGCATCATCACCCCTGAAAGAATAACCGATCCCGGGTTGACTTTATCCTGGCCGGCGTATTTGGGCGCTGTCCCGTGCGTAGCCTCGAAAATCGCGTGGCCTGTTTTGTAATTGATGTTACCGCCAGGAGCGATACCGATTCCTCCCACAATTGCGGCAAGCGCGTCGGAGATATAATCTCCATTCAGGTTGAGGGTAGCCACGACGGAATACTCATCGGGCCGGGTGAGAATTTGTTGCAGGAAGGCATCTGCGATCGCGTCTTTGATCACGATCTTATGTCCTCCTTTGTCAATAACCTGCCATGGGCCTCCGTCGAGGTCCTTTGCGCCGAATTCATTTTTAGCAAGTGCATATCCCCAATCGCGGAAGCCACCTTCAGTGAACTTCATGATATTACCTTTGTGCACCAGGGTGACGTTGGGCTTCTTTTGCTGGATCGCGAACTCGATCGCCGAGCGGATCAATCTTTCTGAACCTTCTTTCGACACCGGCTTGATCCCGATACCAGACGTTTCAGGGAACCGAATCTTCTTGTATGCTTTGGGAAAGGTGTCAGAAAAAAGTTTGAGGAACTTCTTATTGTCCTCGCTTCCCTCCTGAAATTCTATTCCCGCGTAAATGTCCTCGGTATTTTCGCGGAAGATGACCATATCGGTTTTCTGAGGTTCTTTCACGGGAGAAGGCACACCTTTGAACCAGCGTACCGGGCGAACACATGCATAGAGGTCCAGCTCCTGTCGTAACGCCACGTTCAATGAGCGGATCCCGCCGCCAACTGGCGTTGTGAGGGGACCTTTGATTCCGACCAGGTATTGCTTGAAAACAGTAAGCGTTTCTTCCGGCAGCCAATTGCCTGTTTTGTTAAAAGATTTTTCACCGGCGAGCACTTCCTTCCAAACGATCTTGCGCTTGCCCTTATATGCTTTTTCGACAGCGGTGTCGAACACATGTTTCGATGCAGGCCAGATGTCAACACCTGTGCCGTCGCCTTCGATGAATGGGATGGTCGGGTTGTCAGGAACTATGAGTTTGCCGTTGCTGATACTGATTTTTTGATCGCTCATTTCTTGCAATAGTTTTATGGTTCGAGTAAGTGCCTTTAAAAAAAGCGTCGAAAGTTAACGCTGATTTACATTAAGTCAAGGACGAAGCGGCGCATTTCTCAATGAGATTCATCGGTTTTGGATGACAGGTCGCAATTTCCAGATGGCAGGATCGGCTCACTGACCACCGGATTTCTCACATGGCCGATACGAACTGGCGCTTTTTACGCATCTAAAACGATTGAATATTTTTTGCGATAAACCTTTTTTCCGTTGGGGGGATTATCGGCTACGTCCGCACTTTTTTCGGACCGGCTCCGTTTTATCGAATGCCATGAGACTGCTGACCTTTATTCCTGTCCTGATCCTGCTACAGGGTTCTTCACCCGGGACAATAACTTCGCACGACACAGTATGCCTGAATCGCGAAGAGAAAAAGCTTTACGACCTGATGATGGAATACCGCAAATCCAAAGGACTGCCCTCCATCCCAGTATCGGGCAAGCTCACTTTCGTGGCCCAGACCCATGCGCGCGACCTGGTTGCCAACTACCAGTTCAATCCGGAGAATCGTTGCAATCCCCACAGCTGGTCCAATGATGGCGCGTGGAGCGCGTGCTGCTATACGAACGACCATGCTCAGGCAAAATGCATGTGGGACAAGCCTAAAGAGATCGCCGGCTATGATGGCCCGGGCTATGAAATCGCATACTGGACATCTGCCGCGGCGACAGCCGAAGAGGGCCTGGCAGGATGGAAAAAAAGCCCTGGGCATAATCCCCTGATCATCAATGAAGGCATTTGGTCCAAAGCTGACTGGAAAGCCATCGGCATCGCCTTCTATAAGGAATATGGAATTGTGTGGTTCGGAGAAATGCCGGACGATACAAGCGCGGAAACATGCTCCGGCAACAATTAGGGTTACTTCGGGAGAATCAACCTTAATATTTTTCTTCGTCGTTGGGAAAGCCGCCTGACTTCACATCGGAGACATATTGCGTCACTGCGCCGGTGATCGTGCCGTGGAGGTC
>DASPNN010000457.1:0-10871 GCA_035626495.1 Chryseosolibacter sp. | reverse complement strand
AGCGAGCTGCCGTTCTCCCGGTCTCACTGTCTTCGCAATAGTTCTCCGATAGCGGGATAGCTTCGAGCTTCACGACTAATTCGACGTTCCGGGAATCACATAATCGACAGGTTTCTCTATGGGAGACTTTGGCAGTCACAGTTTTCTCCTTGACTTTAGATGTTGTTCTCGGCGATCAAATCGCTCACCACATCAGCAAGCGATTGTGGCTTGACACCACACAATTCTGTCGTTCTCTGCATACCGAGCCCACTGTAGCGAGGCTTGAACGGGATATGCACGCCCTTCTTTTCCGCGGTCGTCGGCGCGATCAAGCGTGTATCGACACCAAGCTTTTCAGCAAGATTGAACGCAAGATCGACATAGGTCACATTTTCGGCTCCAGACAAATGGAAATCTCCGGGTACGCGCTTCTCCCCGATAGTTGCAAGCGAATCGCCCACGAAACGAACGGATATTGGTGCAAAGATAAGATCGGAGAAGGGCTGGACCGTTTCGCCACGTTTCCAGGCTGCTAACCAGCTTGGTAAGGGTGGCGTTTCGAGATCCAGTATCTTCGTCAGACGTACGACACTCAGCCGCTCTTCGGCTTTCAGCCGATGAGCCGCCGCGCGAATTGCTTTCTCGGCTTCCGCTTTCTGCCGCGCGTAAGCGATGCCGGGCGCGTGCGTGTCTTCTTCGTGTGGCCAAGGTCGTTCGCCGCCAAACACGGAGTTTGTCGAGATGAACGTAACGAATATCCCGTGTTCGAGCAAACTCGCGATCAATTTGGGAATAAGCTCTACATTGATGCGCTGTGCCAAGGGATCCTTCTCGCAACGATCATAATTGGTCGCCGCTGCGACAATAAAAGCATAGTCGACTCCCATAGGGGGAAAGAATGTATCTTCGCTTTCAAAATCGAGATAAACACGTTTGTCGCTAAGTGTGTCGCGTCGCCGCGTGGTGGTAATCGCCTTCTTGCCGAATCGTTCAAGAGACCGAAAAAGCCCGGCGCCAACCAGACTGTCTCCACCCACCACCAAGAATCCATTATTGTCCGTCATAGCTTTGAATCCCTAAGGTAATGAGATACTTGATCCGAAAGATACTTCATATAATTCCTTGCTTTTTCAAGTTCGCCTTCAGGGGGAGCGAATGAGGCCAGAATCGAACTTTCTTTCACAAAAGGACCGTTGGTTACCTCATGTATAACGAGTATGCCGGTACGAATGATCAATGTATGAAACTTACTTTCAGACAAACGATAAAAGAATTGGCGATCCATACCGGAGGCTCCTAGTTCGATAATGTCGGTTATTCTACCGGCGTCATCGAAAATGACGACATCAACCTCACCCTCAACAATATGAAACGACTCTGACTTGCCAATATGCTTATGGGGATGGATGTAGCTCTCCGCAGAAATCGCGATCAGCATCTCGTGAAGAGCATCGTCGTTGCTCTTGTGCGCACAAATCCGCGCCCGCTTCTTCGGGCTGAGCTGCGCTTGTCGCCTCACAAAAGAGATTTCGTCACCGCCAAAGTGAACGATAGAATCACGTGCGACGAAAACCTCGTCGTTGATTCGGTCAACTCCTATCATTTTCGGATTTCCATATCGATGCTGTTGGCACTGGCGGAGAAGATTGACCGAAATCGTCCGCCGCGATCGACGTAGCTTGGCTTCGCCTGGAGAACTTTTTGCTCGCTTTCCGGATTTAGCGTCAGTAGACACAAGTCTACCTTACCCTCGTCCATACAGCGCGAATCGATGATAGGCAATCTGGAGCCAGGCATAAAGAGCGATTGCTTCTTCGGGTTATCGTCGATCACACCGGGAATAAGTGAAGCCAAGTCATAAAAGTTAATGAATTTTGCCGCTAGGTGTCCGGCCCCGAAAAGTGCGGTTTGAATCCCCTTTGCTTGTAATGATTGAATGTGGCATCTAATTCCAGCGCCACGTTCTCCCAGCGATCTGCCAAAAGCCTCAATACGCTCTATTTCCTCGGGGAGGGCGTGCGGTATTCTTGGCGTTGTCCGAATGTTTCGGACTATTGCGACAAGGGAATCTTCCATGGGATAAGGATAAACTTTGATGTCGCTATCCAAGAATCCGATGGATTCAAAGAGCGCTTTCAGCGTTATCGGCGTAAAGTAGGTAATGTGCTCTTCCCAGAGAAAGCAATGGTCATGACCATTTAATATCTTGCGACAATCCGGAACCTCGAACACGAGATAACCATCGGGCTTAGCAAGGATATGACAAGCTTCGATGAACTGCGTGGGCTTATAGGCATGCTCCAAAACATGCCGCACCACAACGACGTCCGCTGGACCGATATCGGCAACCACGCTTTGTGACGTTTCCGGGGTTAAGCTGGCCTGAATGGTCTCAATGCTCGCCAGCGAGTCGGAAATTCCCATGTCATGGACTTGATTAAGCCGGTACGTGTACGCAACTCCTTGTTTGCGGAATCGCGCCAAAGTCGAGTCGTCTTTGTATGATACGCCGACTACTCGAGCATTCTCGGTTATGGTCGCCGTCTTACGAAGATAATCAACCAGATTGTCCAGATGGCCTTCAGGCTCGTTATAAGTAATCCAATCATAACGTGATCGAACAACATCCACAGGCATGGGAGTCAATAACTGTGCAAGGCCACAAGTGAGGCAGTAACCGAATTGCAAACGGTGAAGTTCACAGCTTTCGTCGAGGTCGGCAAGGAAGCGATTGCTTGGGGGCTGGGGACCCAGATCGATAACCGTCTTGATCGCACCGCGACCGCAACCGAGGCAAGAAGGGTTCATTATATTTCTCGTTTAAAAACAAGCAGCAAAAATATACTCGTGATCCGACAGCAGCCGGTATAGATTGCGATCTGGCTTGTGGAGATTTAGTTTCGTTGGCTCTGGTCTACATGCGAATAAGGCATCGACCGCTCGTTTTGCCGGAGCGTATGTTCGTGATTGCGGTGTTGATGTCGTCCAGAGGCAGGCACTCGGTTACTAAATTGCGGAGCTTGACTCGCCCCGTCTGATAAAGGTTGTAGTAACGCGGGATATCGATTTGCGGGATAGCGTCGCCGCCGTGAGAACCGCTCAAGCCTTTGCCAAAGTGGAGCGGTAGTGAGTAGATGTTGATATTGTTTCCCTTACGGGGCACGCCAACTAGGGTCACACGCCCCTGAGTTTTGGTGATCTGATAACCCATTTCGATGATCGCCGGTTGACCAGTGTTATCGATGAATACATCGACGCCCTCGCTGCCGACGATATCGAGAATCGCTTGCCGAGCATCGCCACCATTACTGTTGATGACGTGCGTAGCTCCCATTTGCTTCGCGAGATCAAGCCTGTTGTCGTAAAGATCAACGGCGATGATCGGATAGGCAGAAACAAGAGCCGCCGCTTGGACAATGTTCAAACCAATACCACCGGCTCCGAAAACTACTACGGATTCTCCAATACGCACTTTGGCGTTGTTCTCGATGACACCGAAACCAGTTGTGACCGCGCATCCGAACAACGCAGCCACTTCAAGATCGCTGGCGGCGGGAATGGCAGTAACACGGTTCTCGGAGACGATGGCGTATTCGTTAAAGGTAGTCACCCACCCTGCATTAACCTTGCGGCCCTCCCAAATGTAATGGGGCGTTTCGGATTCGATGCCCAATCCTTTGCGCCAGTGCAGGACGACTTTATCGCCCGGTTTGACATGTTTCACGCCAGGACCAATGTCGATGATGGTTCCCGACGCTTCGTGACCGAGGAGGTGAGGGAGGAATTTATCCTCGCCCTTGGCGCCATCGATCTCACCAAGTTGGGAGCCACAGATGCCACTAAAATGGATTTTCACCAGGACTTGCCCAATGGCGAGAGCTTCCGGCATCTGCAGTTCGGCAATAACGAGGGGAGCCTTAAGTTCGGTGAGTACCGCAGCCTTCATGGTTTTAGGAATGGCCATCACAACGTTCTCACTCGAAATAGATAAACGAATGATCGCCGGTGTAACCGGTCTGCTTGAACCACCACTCCCATTCATCTGGCGTGTTGAAAGCCTCGCAGGTGACCTGCCAATAGAGCAGATTGGCTTTCTCGGTCTCGTTGCGATAGGATTCGACGCAGAGATACTTATGCTTCTTGCCCACACGCTCCATTTCCCGGAGGGCTTTATCGAGATCGTAGCAGTGCAGGTTGTGGAGCATGTTAATGGAGAATACCAGATCAAAGGAATGATCTTCGAACGGTAGTTCGTTCGCATTGCCAATCCGCAGGCGGTCGTGAATTTCCTCCTTGGAATTCTGGATCGCATACGAGGAAATATCGATGCCGGTTACCTCCACCCCTGGCACTACCTTAGTGAAGTCGAACAGTAAGAACCCCTTACCGCAGCCTACATCGAGGATTTTGTCTCCAGCCTTGATGCCGTAGTGGTCTGCCATGGCGCGAGCAACTTTTTCCCAGCGCCCTTCCATATAACGGTAACCGCCGTAATTGATCCGACGGTCGCCATCCCAGTAGTCAAAATCCCATTTCTTGGCGAGTTCCGCCGCCTTAGCCTTAGGATATTCCGGATCGTTGACACGGGCTAGATAATCCCGCTGGGTTGCCTTGTGCAATACAGACATAAAATCGATATAAGCCACTAGTCGTTCCTTATTAAGTAAGTTTCTCTAGATGATTCCAGGCTTTTGCCAACTGCTCCTTCTTGCGGGCTTCGGCGCCTATGGTCGGATCGGCGAACCTACGGCGGCGCGCGTCCTCCGGCAAAAACTCGTTTAGTATGATGCAGCACCACTTGACCCGAAACACCGGGGCCAAGAGACGCGATCTCTCGGCCAAGGCTTCGCGTTCGGCGAATGGTGCCAGCGCCGTATTCAAAAACGCCTCGTAGTATTTCTGTGGAACAGGACTACCGGGATGGGAGAAGAAATCCCCCATAACTTTCGCAGGATCATCCCATCCGGCGTATTCAAAATCCAGAAAGCACAGCTTCCCATCCGTCCGCAGCAAAGTGTTATGAAAGCCAAAATCGGAAGGGGACAGGCACCGCCAAGAACCTGGCAATTCCCAACGCTCGTCGCATCTTTCCCGAATTTCGGCTTTTTTTAATTCCCAAACTTGAGAAAGCCGCCGAGTAAATTCGATAGCCTCTCTATCCAGTTGTGTGGAAGGTGAAATAGCACCGAGCCGTGCAAGGCGACAATCCACCAAATCCAAATGCGACGCCACTGTGAAGCAGGCTTCAGAGGCATTAGACAGCTGATATCCCCGCGTTCGACTCTTAACATCATTCAACGCAGCGAAAAACCTAGCCGTTTCCGTAATAAACGATTCATCAATCTCCCGGCATTCGAGCCGCCGACCCTCAATAAATTCGTATAACGCTACGCGCGAATCATCGTCATAGACCAGCGGCTCCGGCACGCAACGAAGGCCAATCTCCCAGATATGGCTTAGAAATTTAAACTCGGTTCCAAGGCGGTCACGCCGATCGGAGGCAGCGTAAAAATACTTTTTAGCCACGAAACGTTGGCCGTCAACCAATACCTCGAATACGCGGTTGTTTCCACCGGCGACCATATGCTTCATATCCAGATCGTTCACCTTCCGTCCAGCCTTAGCCAAGAGAGAGGCGACGATAGGCTTCAACTCACTCGAAGCCATCGTTTCTCCAGCAGCTCACGGACCTCAATCCAGCCCCGAACACGAGGAAGTTCGGTAGTCGTGTGGTGATCATCCGGATCGAACAATAACGGCTGTGTCCGAGCGGGAAACAGTGGTGCCAGCAAAATTTCAGGCAGATCGTCGATGAATAGGGAACAGCCAATTTCAGCGACCCGCGCCAGCTTGGATTCCTTGGTTATCTCAAAAAACACATCGTCAGGATCGACCAGTAACCCATTTCCGTCTCTAAGATGCCGATCCAGCCAAGCTCTGGCCGCTTCGTGCAGATCATATTTTGGACCGATAAAAGGATGACGAGTTTTGTGACTGACAATAAAAGTCCAAATACCCTGCTCGCGCGCCCAAACTAAGCATTCCCGCACACCGGCGAATGCCGCAGCCTCTGCCATGCGGGCACCGTATACGTAACCCTGCATTTCCGTCCAAATATCCTCCTGCCCCATATGTCGCAGATGGTTCCGTATGCTGTTTTTTGAGACAGGGGTATCAGGCGGTATCCACCCGCCATCCAAGGCGACCTTGTGAAACAAATCATCGTAGCTGACGATAGTATTGTCGAAATCAAGCCCAAGCCGCATTGTCGCCGTCATGCCAGATTATTGTCTAAGTACGGCACAAACCTGTTCTGCGATGGAATCTGCGGTTAAACCGTACTTACGGCGGGCATATTCCTGAGAACCAACTTCATGCATAAATTCGTCATCGCTGCCAAATGAAAGCATTGCTGCCCAAGAACCAGACGGCTGCCGGGCACGCCACTCGGCAATGGCACCACCAAGCCCTCCTATCCGCGAATGCTCTTCCACCACAGCGACCAGGGGATAGCGTCGAAAAATCCGGTCCAAGCGCTTTTCATCTAAAGGTTTAATGGTATGAAAACTTTCGATCCGAGCCGTAATCCCCTTTGCGGCCAGTAATTCGGCGGCTCCTATTGCTTCCGAAGCAATAGGTCCGGCGACGATCAGGCAGACATGATCACCGTCACGCAAGGTAACGGCTTGTCCTATGGTAATACTTGTACTTGCAAGCTCCTTATTGAGGATCGGCTCTCCTTTTTTGCCAATACGCATGTAAACCGGCCCATCGTGATGAAATGCCAATCGCAACAGGGTTCGCAATTCTATCTGATCGCATGGGGCGAGTACCGTCATCCCCGGCAGCACGCGAAGGATCGCCAAATCTTCCAACGAATGATGTGTAGGACCTAGCTCAGCATAGGAAAGCCCGGATCCCGTCCCGACAATGACCACAGGAGCGCTATGATAGCAGGCGTCTACGCGAATCTGCTCGTAACAGCGAGTTGTAGTGAATGGTGTAATCGTATAAACCACAGGACGCAATCCCGATAATGCCAGCCCCGCGGCAACACCCATCATATTGGCTTCAGCGACGCCGCAGTTAAAAAATCTCGTGGGTGCCACTTCCTTGAACCGATCGAACAATTTATTACCGATGTCTCCGGAAAGCAGAACGATTCGCGGATCTTCGGCGGCGAGCTTAGTGATTTCGTCGGCGAACGCATTCCTCATTGAGCAACCCCCAGTTCGCGCTTGGCAATAACCACTTCATCTTGGGTCGGAATTCGATAATGCCAATTATTGTCGTCTTCCATGAACGAAACGCCACGACCTTTGGTGGTATGCGCCACGATAGCTACAGGTTTACCAGAACCGTCGGGAACACGGGAAAGCACCTCCACGAGTGCCTTCAGATCGTGACCGTCGATTTCATAAGTGCTCCAGCCGAAGGCTCGCCATTTGTCGGTGAGAGGGGCGAGCGCCATCACCTCCTCACTACGGCCAGTCGCCTGCCATTTATTGAAATCGATCACTACTGCAAGACGCTCAACTTTCTGGGCAGCGGCCAGCATAGCCGATTCCCAGACCGAACCTTCGTTACATTCTCCATCGGAAAGCAGCGCATAGACGTTGTAGTCGTACTCATGAATTCGGCCGGCAAGAGCCATGCCGAGACCCAGGGGCAAACCATGCCCCAATGATCCCGTAGCGGCCTCGATACCGGGGAGATGATCTGGAGTGGGGGGATGCTCGGAAAATACACCGCCGTTTTCACCGTAGGCATCCATTGTCGCCTTGGGGTAAAAGCCTTTTTCCGCAAGCACATGGAATAACGCCGGAGCTCCATGTCCCTTACTGAGAATGAAGCGATCTCTTGTCGGTGCACGCGGATCTTCAGGGCTAATGCGAAGTGTCCCAAAATATAATGCAACTAAGATATCGACGCAGGACAAGCAGGATCCCAAATGCGGCGTCTTCGTCTTATGGGAATTTTCGATGATGCGCGCTCGGAGCATAGCTGCCATGCGCTCAAGTTGTTCGATCCGGCACTCTGGACCGGGGCGCTGTACACTCGTGCTCACGATCAAATCCTATGGCTTATGAACGTAATCAAACGACTGAGCCTTGAGATCGTCGAAATATCGGTCAATCCACTGGATAGTTTCGTCGATCCCTTCTTCCAAAGAAACCCTGTCGGCCCAACCGAGTTCGGTGCGAATCTTCATACTATCAAGCTGATAGGCTGTATCTTTGCCAAGACGTTCTCCGACGACTTCTATGACATCATCAAATCGCACTTTCATTTTCGAGCAAATCAGCTCAACCAATGCTCGAATAGTGATCACTCTATTGGTCGATATATGATAGGTTTCCCCGATCCGGCCTTCACGCGCCACTTTTAATGTGGCATCTGCAACGTCGCGAATATGAATAAAAGAGCGCTCAGAGTGTCCACCGCCGTGCAACTGGAGTCTGCGCCCCAACCGGATGAAGAGAATGGTGCGCGGAATGATGCGGTAGAGTTGCTGTCCAGGTCCGAAAACGTTCGCCGCGCGGGTAAAGACGACCGGGAAATCGTATGCTTTAAAGAATGTGCGCAAACTCATATCCGCTGCTGCCCGGGATACGGCGTAAGGGGTACTTGGATTGAAAAGTGCATCCTCGCGCACCCACCCCTGAGTACTGCCGTAGACTTCCGGAGTGGTGATATGAACGTACTTGTTCAGAAAGTCGCAATGCCGCAATTGGTCATGTAATCTCACTGTCGACACAGCATTCGTCATGAACCAATGATCCGGATTTTTCCAGCTTTCCGCGACCATGCCTTGAGCGGCGAAATTGACGAAATAGGCCGGCTTCTCGCGCCGAACCAGAGCCATCAGCCCCTCCAGATCGTTATTGATATCGTGCTGAAAGAATCTGAACTGACCTCTCTCGCCCCTCCAACGATAAGGCAGAAACGCCTCGTGGGGCTCCGACGAGCGACTGACGCCGACAACCTCCACACCGGCATCTAGCAAAAAATCGACGAAGCTGGCGCCGGAAAATGAATTGGAACCTAATACCAAGAATTTATCGATAGCCGTCACTAGTCTTCTCGCATTGCATGATTGGTGTACAGCCACTGCATTAGCATGTGGCCTACGGTAAGCTGCAAGTCCTCCGCAATTTGCATGTCATTAACCGGAAAATGAATAGGGACATCAGCCATGGCTTTGGCCCGACCACCGGAGTATCCAAGCACGGCGTAGGACTTCACACCCATCGATTTCGCTTGTTCCAGCACTCGGACGATGTTGGGGGAATTGCCACTGCCAGATAACACGATGAGAACATCACCGGGATTGGCCAACACCGCAAGTTGAAGGGAAAAAATCATATCGTATCCTTGATCGTTTCCCAGACAGGTAACAACCGAGACATTTGCCGGGAGCGCTGTTACCTTAAGTCCTGAGCCGGGTTTTTTGGATATTCCGTAGAGAAAGTCGTTAGCCAAATGAACTGCGTTTCCGGCGCTACCGCCATTGCCGCAAAGAAAAACATGCCGATTGTTGCGCCAACAGTTCAACAACTCTTCGGCAAGAAGCCCTACCGGAGACCAATCAAACCCTTCAATGACAGCGGCATGGCGTCTCGCATAATCAACACATGCATTCAAAGCATTCTCTGATGTTGTCATTGAACTACCGTTTTCTGCATCCATTTAAGATTGTAATATCGCTCTTCGTCTTTCAACACGCCCGACTGGAATTTCTCGACGATTTCGCGAATCGCGTCATTGACGGTTTTCTTCGGGGCAAAACCGGTCGCCAACAGCTTATCGGAATTAACCCGATAGGAGCGAGGATCATTGGACTCTTTGACAACAACGGTCGCGGCCACATGCTCTCTGACCAAATCAGCGATCGCCAGGATGGATAAATTCTCGAAACCAGCGTTATAGATGCCGGCGCATTCCGGATGGCTCAACAAAAAAACATAGAGATCCGTAATATCGTCTATATGAATATTCGGACGCGTCTGACCGCCGCCCAAGACAGTAATCTCCCCTCTTGTCAGGGCCTGCATTGTGAGCATATTCACCGCCACATCCAGACGCATACGTGGGGAGTAACCGCATACCGTCGCGGGACGCACAATTTGGACGCTCATATCGGCCACATAGCTCAGCAAGACTCGCTCCGCAACCATTTTGGTCTTGTTGTACTCCGAAATGGGCTTAAGTTCCAACCCCTCGGTTACCTGCGGCTCATCTTTAACTCCATATACGCTGCCCGATGATGCATAGATAAAATGCTTGACTCCATTTCGCACGGCTTTATCGGCAAGCTGCATAGTAGCGAGAGCACTAATTTCCCAGGTCAGCTTAGGATCCAGATCACTGCAAGGATCATTCGCAACCGAAGAAAGATGGATAATAGCGTCTATATCGCGTAGATCAACAGAATCGACATCCCGAACATCCTGCTCAATTACTTGAAGGCGGGAATGAGGCTGCAAAAAATTACCGAACCACATGATATCTAGCGCAACCACGTCATAGCCCGCTTGCAGCAATTTGGGGACTAGCACAGTCCCCTTATACCCGCAGGCACCAGTTACTAATATCTTCATCGAGTTCTCCAATTCATCCTTACAAATCAGTACCGCGCATTTTAAACATTTCCGGATAATCGCGCCACAATTAGTCCTTTCCAACCAGGGCAATCGTGAGCTTGACTGTGTTTTCCGGATACCAACGGCGCTCTCATGCCGCCAACCTTTGCTTCGTGATCCAGACAGCGTAATATAGTGGACTGCGGTTTCCGGACAGTCATTTACAGCGATTTTCAATTGCCCACCATCGGGACCATGGCGTTGGTGAGTGGGTCTGAGAGGGCATGGCACCGTACTCTCTTGATT
>DASPNN010000456.1:0-4447 GCA_035626495.1 Chryseosolibacter sp. | reverse complement strand
CGGTTGTAGATCCATCTTCAATTCTCACCCGCAATAGTTCGCCGCCCGCAGCCTGTTTCCGCAACGTGTCCGCAGTGCCATCCGCTACAATTTTGCCTTTGTTGATGATCAGGATCCGGTCGCAAGTGGCCTCGACCTCGGGGAGAATATGCGTGCTTAGGATCACCGTCTTGGCTTTGCCGAGTTCGCGGATCAGCTGCCGGATCTCGACGATTTGGTTCGGGTCCAGACCGGTCGTTGGCTCATCGAGAACCAGGATTTCGGGGTCATGGATCATCGCCTGCGCAAGGCCTACACGCTGCCGGTATCCCTTTGAGAGTTCGCCGATCTTCTTGTGCTTCTCCGCATTCAGCCCACAGACCTGGACCATGTACCTCACGCGATCATCCACCAGTTCGCGCTTTACGCCTTGAAGGCGCGCACAGAATTCAAGGTAGTCGATCACAGCCATTTCCGGGTACAACGGATTATGCTCTGGCAAATAACCAATATGCTTTTTCAGTTCATCACCATGTTGCTTGATGGATCTTCCCCCCAGCAGAATGTCGCCGCCGCCGATCCCAATATAGCCGGTGATCATTTTCATGGATGTACTTTTTCCTGCACCGTTCGGTCCCAGGAAGCCAAGGATTTCCCCCGTGTTTACACGGAATGAAATATTATCTACGGCGGTTTGGCTGCCGTATCGCTTGGAGAGATTTTCAATGCATATGTCCATAGTCAACTTCTTCCAGTAGTTGTGGTCGGGGTCTCATTATATAGTATGATGCAGCAAACCGGCGAGCCCCGGTTTGGTTTTTTTGAGGTTGCAAAAATAAAATTTTTTAAAAAAAAGTAAATATTTCGAAGCGGATTGCCGCTTATATTCTGCAGATTCCCGTCATCATGCTGGAAGCTCGGTCATTCTCCGTAAATTATGTCGTGTAACCCCCTGCCCGTGAACCCCGAAAAGCTACGCCTGATCGAAGACCGCGACCGGATAAGAAACTGGCGAAAGTTCGGCCCTTATCTAACCGAACGGCAATGGGGGACAGTGCGCGAAGATTACAGCCCGTATGGCAACGCGTGGGAATATGTTACACACGACATGGCCCGCAGCAAGGCTTACCGCTGGGGGGAAGAAGGCATCGCAGGCATTTCCGATGACCAGCAGCATTTATGTTTTTCAGTCGCCCTCTGGAATAAAAAAGATCCGATCATTAAAGAGCGAATGTTCGGGCTGACAGGCAACGAAGGCAATCACGGTGAAGACTGCAAGGAGCTCTACTATTACCTGGACAGTACCCCCACGCACTCGTACATGAAGATGCTTTACAAGTATCCTCAGACGGCCTACCCTTACACGGAACTTGTTGAGGAAAACCGCAGGCGCGGAAAATCCGATCCGGAATATGAGCTGGTCGACACAGGGATTTTCGGCGACAACCGCTACTTTGACGTATTCGTCGAGTACGCGAAAGCTGACGAGCGCGATATCCTGGTGAAGATCACGATCCATAATCGCGGCATCGAGCCGGCGATCCTCCACGTCTTGCCGCAAATATGGTTTCGTAATACATGGGCATGGGGGTACCCCTCTGTAAAACCGGAAGTGTTTACCGATGTTCCTGGAGTGATCGAGGGTAAGCATCCCGTGCTCGGAGCTTTTTATCTTTACAGTGAAGGGAACGCCGAAGCCCTGTTTTGTGAAAACGAAACCAACACGTCCAGGCTATACAATTATACCTTGCCGGGTACCTTTAAAGACGGTATCAACGATTATCTGGTGCATGGCCGATTGGATGCCATCAACAGGATCCCGCGAGGTACAAAGGGTGCATTCAATTACGCTTTGACAGTTCCCGCAGCGGATATGGCAACGATCCGGCTACGGCTCACGCCGCGGCGGATGCACAGACCTTTCGGGGATTTTGACGCTGTCTTTGACCGAAGACTAAAGGAAGCCGACGCCTTTTACTCCGAAATCCAGAAGGGGATCACGGACGAAGACCGCAGAAACATTCAACGGCAGGCATTTGCAGGCATGATGTGGACCAAGCAGTTTTACTATTTCGATGTCGGTCAGTGGTTGAAGGGCGACCCCGGTCAACCGCCGCCACCGGCGGGGCGAATGCAGGGACGAAACAGGGACTGGTCCCACCTCAATAACGCCGATATCATTTCAATGCCCGACAAATGGGAGTATCCCTGGTATGCTGCGTGGGACCTGGCGTTTCACGCGATCCCAATCGCGGTGATCGACCCGGAGTTCGCAAAGCGACAGATGCTTTTACTAACGAAAGAGTGGTACATGCACCCCAACGGACAACTGCCCGCCTATGAGTGGGCATTTGGCGATGTGAACCCGCCTGTTCATGGTTGGGCGGCGTGGAGAATTTATAAGATCGACGCGAAGCTGCAGAATGGAAAACCCGACCGCAAGTTTCTCGAAGAGATTTTCCATAAGCTTTTGTTGAATTTTACGTGGTGGGTAAATAAGAAGGACTACAACGGCAATAATATTTTCCAGGGAGGCTTCCTCGGCATGGACAACATCGGCGTTTTTGACCGGAGTGCCCATCTGCCGACCGGCGGCTACATTGAACAGTCCGACGGCACAAGCTGGATGGCAATGTTTACATTGAACATGCTGCGGATGTCCCTGGAGCTCGCGAAGGAAAATCCGACATATCAGAACCTTGCGACAAAATTCTTTGAACATTTTCTTTACATCGCCGGAGCGATGGCAAACGTCGGAGGCAACGAAGGCATCAACTTGTGGGACGAAGAAGATAAATTTTTTTATGACGTCTTGCACACCGCCGAGAATCAACGATTCAAGATGAAGGTGCGGTCGATGGTGGGCCTCATCCCATTGTTTGCTGTCGAAGTGCTGGACGAGGAGCTCTTTCAATCAAACCCCGAATTCACTGCACGGCTTGAATGGTTTCTCGAAAACCGGCCCGACCTTGCAAACCTCATCTCCCGATGGGGTGAAAAAGGGAAAAAACAACGCCACCTGTTGTCGCTTCTTCGCGGTCACCGGATGAAACGCCTGCTGCGGAGAATGCTCGACGAGTCGGAATTTCTTTCGGCCTACGGGGTGCGCGCGCTTTCAAAAGTCCACGAAAAGCATCCATATGTATTCCGTGCACACGGGACCGAGTTCGCGGTAAAGTATACACCTGGGGAAGGGGATACCTCCTTGTTCGGCGGCAACTCGAACTGGCGCGGTCCGATCTGGTTTCCGGTCAATTACCTGCTGATCGAATCGCTGCAGCGGTTCCACCACTATTACGGCGATGACTTCAAGGTCGAACATCCGACCGGCTCGGGAAAAATGCAGACACTCCAGCAAATCGCTGACGATCTGTCGGAACGGTTGATTTCCATTTTCACCAAAAACACTGAAGGAAAACGACCGGTTTTCAGCCACCACCCGCAAATGCAGGAAGACGCAAACTTTCGCGATCACATCTTGTTCTACGAATACTTTCATGGAGATACGGGACGCGGCGTCGGGGCAACTCACCAAACTGGATGGACGGGACTGGTTGCCAAACTCATTCAACCGCGCCGGAAAAGACCAGGCACGGCGATCCACGATCACCAGGTTGGTGCGTCGTCCGCGGAAGTTACAGCACCATGAATTTTTCCACCACCCAGCTTACCGATTTTCAATTTTGCTCCTCGCTGGAATGGCTGGAGACCAATGGTATCGGAGGCTATGCGAGCTCGACTGTGTCGGGGGCGAATACACGCCGCTATCATGGTTTGCTGGTCGCGTCCTTGCGTCCACCGCTCGAACGCCGCGTGGTGCTCTCCAAGCTCGATGACAGAATCACAATCGGAGACGAAATTTTCGAGTTGTCCGCAAATCAATACCCCGGCGCTGTCCATCCAACCGGGTTTCAGAATCTGATATCGTTTGACAGGTTTGTTTTTCCTGAGTTCACCTACAAGGCCGGCGGTGTAAAACTTCGCAAAACAATTGCGTGCATACATGGCCAGAATACGACAGTTGTTATGTACAATGTAATCGAAGCGCGCAACGCCTTCACCCTCGAGCTGATGCCTTTTTGCTCGTTCAAGGATTTTCATACAAACGCGCATGCAAACGATTCGATCTACAGGCAATATTTGTTTGAGGACGGACTTTTTCGCACAAAGAACTATCAGGAAAGCAGTGAGCTGTTCATTTACGTTCCGGGCTCCGAATTCCGGCCGGGTGGACATTGGTATTACAACTTTGAGTATCTGAGAGAGCTCGATCGCGGCCTCGACTTTCGTGAAGACCTGTTTAACCACGGAAAATTCCTGGTCCCGTTGAAAAAAGGTGATCAGGTCGGTGTGGTCATCTCCACTGAAAATTGCGAAGGCGTGATTGCAGCAGATCTCCTTCTTGCTGAAACTAAACGACGGAAAAATTTGGTGGCGACAATTGAAAACCAGGTACACCAAAGGCTGG
>DASPNN010000455.1:0-10920 GCA_035626495.1 Chryseosolibacter sp. | reverse complement strand
GGGCTGTATGTTACAATCGAAGATATAAGTCAGCGAAAATTGTACGAAGAGAAACTGACGAACGCCATAAACCATTTGCAAAGTACTTTCGACGCGGTTCCTGCACTCATCGCCTTATTGGACCCTGTAAAGCAGGAAGGCCAGCCTGAAGATTTCGTCATATCCTCCGCGAATGATGCGTTGGCTAAATTTTCGAACATTGGTGTAGCTGATTTAATTGGTAAAACGATCAGGGAAGTCTATCCGGAAGTTGACGGGGGAGAGCTGATGAAAAAGTACGCCGATGTGCTTTCATCAGGCACGCCCCTTAGTATTGATTACTACTATCAGGAAAAAAAGCGGTGGTTTTCCATCGTGGTCAACAGGCAGGCAAATACCCAAGGTTTAATTCTAGTCGCAATTGATATTACTGAGCGAAAAAAATCCGAAAGCGAACAGCGACAGATCGAAATTCTAACGACACTCGACAAGCTGAAAACGGAATTTTTTAATAACATTAGCCACGAGTTCCGGACACCAATTACGCTTTTACTGGGACCAGTCAAGGATCTCCTTAATACCAGGTCAATTCCCGCTATCCATCACAGCAAGCTTGAGATGGTGGAGCGAAATGCATTGCGTCTACAGAAGCTTGTAGACTCATTACTGGATTTTGCGCGAATTGAATCAGGGCGCTTTGATGTCGTGTTCCAACCAACCGATATTTGCGAATTTACCGCGTTGCTCGCTTCGAATTTCAGATCGGCTGTTGAAAAGGCAGGACTGGAATTCATTGTCAAATGCGAGAAAACGGAGCCTGTTTACCTGAACCGGCCCATGTGGGAAAAAATTGTGTTCAATCTCCTTTCTAACGCGTTGAAATTTACATTTAAAGGAAAAATTGAAATTGTCATAAAGTCAAATATTAAGCATGTCCAGGTTCTCGTGTGCGATACTGGGGTAGGAGTGTCCCGGGATAACTATGGGAAGATATTTGAGAGATTTGTTCGCGTTGAGAATGTCACGGCGCGGACTTTCGAGGGCTCAGGGATCGGCCTTGCCCTCGTGAAGGAATTGGTTGAGATGCACGGAGGGACAATAAAAGTAAAGAGCGAAGTGGGCAGCGGTAGTGAATTCATCGTGACACTCCCGAAAGGCAAACGTCATCTGCCGCCAAAAGCGATCCATGAGCTGAATGACCAAATTCAGAACCTGACCACGGGAGATTCTTTTTCAACGGAGGCGATCGGTTGGCTTTCGGAAACACCCCGGCAACATCCGTCCCGCAAGCCTGAGAAAAAGTCGATACTTCTAGTTGATGACAATGCAGATCTTCGTGATTATATAAATGGCATCCTTAAGTTTCAATACCAGGTTGTGCAGGTTAGCAACGGCGCGAAAGCCAAGGAATGTCTTGTAAAGGGATTCCAGCCAGACCTTATTTTGTCCGATATAATGATGCCGGAAATGAATGGCTATGAGCTTTTCCATTTCCTTAGATCGTCTTCATCTTTTTCGACCATACCATTTATCTTCTTAACAGCTAAAGCTTCAGAAGAGGATCGGGTTGAAGGAATAGAAAGAGGCGTTGATAGTTATCTGGTAAAGCCGTTTTCCGCCAAAGAATTATTAGCGACTGTGAAGTCGCGATTACGTGGTTCTACTCAGTCAACGGTAGCGGCGTAGAACTATAATCGCGGACTTTGCCATCCTATTTCACCTCAATCTCGGTATTTGGTGTTGTCGAGGGTGAAGCAGGTGTATCAAGATCTCCTTTGATTTCTTTGACGCTGTCCTTAAATTCTCGCACGCCTTTGCCCAGCCCTTTCATGAATTCAGGGATCTTTTTAGCTCCGAAAAAAATCAGCACGATCACTCCGATGAGGATGATCTCCTGCATTCCTATGCCGCCAATAAATAACAAAATCGTTTTCATTCGTGATAAGTTTAGTTGATTGTCTATTGATCTAATACATCCCGCACGACAGTCACAGCCGACCCTGCGAGCGCTTCTTTTCTCTTTCTTTTCTCAACCCGTTCTGAGATCATAATGCTTATCTCATACAACAGATAAAGAGGTATTGCAATCAGTGATTGGCTGAACGGATCGGCCGTTGGAGTAATCACTGCTCCGAGAACCAGGATTGTTATGATCGCATGTTTTCTCTTCTTTTTTAAAAGTTCAGGACTCACAATGCCAATGTTGGAAAGGAATAGAACGATCATCGGCAGTTGAAAAAGCAGGCCGGTGGCCAACAACAGACCGACGATCGTGCCAACATAAGACGAAATGTCAAACTCGTTTGTGATAATCTCGCTGACTTCGTAGTTGGCCAGGAAGGAGATCATGATCGGGCAAAGAACATAGAAGGCGAAGAGGATGCCTGTGATAAATAATAAGGATATCGCTGCAACCGCACCACGAGACTACTTCCGTTCGTTCAAGTGTAACCCGGGCCTGACAAACTTGTACAACTCCCAAATTACATATGGAAACGCGAGGATAAAGCCGATAACAAACGCCGCCAGGATATGCATTGTAAACTGCCCCGTCATTGTACGGTTCTGTAATTTAAACGGGATCTCCTGAACACAGAAGGCATCGGGTGAGCCCAGTGCATTGCCCATTTTGCATAAAAGCTGAAATGTCGGAAAATCTACGCGTGCCGGCGCAAAGATTATATTCTCGAAGACCCATGGTGTCACCATGAAAGCGGCGATGGTAAAGATCAAAACAGCGCTTAAGCCTCTTACTATGTGCCACCGCAATTCTTCGAGGTGAGACATGAAGCTCATTTCTTTTTGTACCGCCGATAACTTTCCTGCCATCACCATATACACCATCGTTTATTTTTTTGCGCACATCATCGCGATCGTCTCCCTAAAATGGCTTGTCTGCCCATTTTCAGCTTCATTGGGGGATTGATGCGAAACATTATTGAATAAGTTGACGTTCAGGTCAACTTCAGTTAAATGTTAGTTCTTTTCGATTTACCTTAAAACCCCGCCTGGTTGTGCGGGGTTCATGCAATCAGTCACGTCACATAACACTATGCACGTTTGACTATAAAGGGATTGACAATCTCAACCACCTGTTCTTTGGTAAGAGGCTCATCAAAAGCTTCAGTTCTCGCCGCCGCCGATATGTCGGTGATCGAGACAATACTGTTCAGGTCAGCGCCTGCATGAGTCGTAGCATCCTCACCTTCGTAAACTGCCTGTGGCGCGTTGTTTGATTCAGCGTTGGTGATCCAGCCTTTGATCTCTAGGTTTGCGCGCTGCCCGCGAAGCCTTCTGACCATCGAAGCGTGCCGGGCTTCCACGCTGTGGATTTGTAGTGCCGCCGTCAAAACTTCATCGGCAGGCTGAAGGTTTCCAGCCTGACCTTTGTATGCCCGGACTCCCGTGTCTTCAAACGCTTGTGACAGCGTCAAAAATGTTGGGTAATCGGTAAAGCCATTCGGAAACATGCCGCCTGCAGTAAAATCGAATTCCGGAACTTCATCCTGGGCGGAGCCTAGCGCGGCCCTCAGGAATTCCACGTGAGCAACTTCATGTTGGTAAATGGTCTCAAACACCTGCCGGTCGCCCGACGGAATGAGTGCTGAGGAATCAAGTCCCATTTTATAAAAATCTCTTTCCAGGTATTCAAGCAATAACGCAAAGTTAAGCACATCGATGGTCGTTGATCCTTGAGCTTTTGCGATGCGTGGCATCATTGTTAACGCAATTGGAAGTGTAGCGAGCGCGGCCTTCAGCGAAAACTGGCCAGCCTTTTTCATAAAGCCTCTTCGTTCACCGATTGACTTTATTTCGTCATGATCCACCTTAGACAGATCAAGCATGTTTATAAGTTGATTGAGATTCATATTCGTATTTGTTATTCGATGGGAAGATTTGATCCATTCAGTTTTTCTTTGACGTAGGGCTGCGCTGCGGCCAATACCTCCGGCGGCATAAGAGCCTGATCGAAACCGTTTTCGTCGATGACGTCGTCGCCTGCAAAATCCATTGAAAGTGGATTAATTACATCACGAATAGCGGATGCGTGCCGCGCTTCTACGGAAACGATTTTGCCCGCGACCAAAAGAAGATTGGCGTCAACCAACAGCTTGCCTGCGCCATTATAGGCAGCAACTCCAAGGTCTTCGAACACCTTCGCGGTCGCTAACACGGCGTCTCTGCTGGTGAAGTCGATGGAATCGAAATTTGGTGTAAGGGAAGGAATCGCATTGGTGCCGAGCGCGGTTTTAAGAAACTCGCGATGTATAATTTCATGTGCTTTGAGATCCTGCAAGATCTCCTGCTCCTCTTCGCTGTATCTCCCGGAAAATCCATCGGCGGCTACCACCATGGTGTAGAAACCTGCTTCGAGTTGTTCAAGCGCATACGCGTAATTGAGTATCCCAATATCCCCGCTGCCAAGATCAATTTCGTTATCAGCAGGTTTGGAATTCGGATTATTATTTGGGCCAAGTAATCCGTCTTCGCATCCTGCGAGGGCCGCTGCCGATGCAGCGATGCCGAATCCGGAATATTTCAGAAAAGCCCGTCTCTTCAGCGGACTGAAATCTTTCTCCGCTGGCTGGTTAGTATTTGGTGCCATAAATTGTCTTAATTTTTAAAGGTGTGATAGTTGAATTTCCTTCCATACGTCTTTCATCATTGAAGGGGGTACCCCCGCTGTTCCGGAGAGCCACGCCTTCGATTGGATGCCTCTATCAAAAGATTCATTCCGTTTTGGCCCTTATAGCTGGCAGGAGTGCTTGAAAAACTGATAGGGCCGATCAGATGGCATGAAATTGTACAGGGGAAAAAAATTCCTGTTGTTACCAGAGGATTCTATTTAGGCTGTTGCTTCGGCATAGAAACTATTTTGAAAATTTAGTCGTGACCTGACGGACCTTCTTCGGGTAAGGCCAGCGACTCAACCGATGCTCCACATTTTGAGAACACTCCTTATATGCAGCATTCTGTTGCAGAATTCTGGGAGCCAAGACTACCTGGAGTTGAGTCTGATCAATCGGAGCTTTCAACCTGGCAGCCCGGACGCTTCTGAACCGGGCTTTCCCTGCTTCGTGGTCTTTCCACAAGACTTGAATGGGTGCGGACCCGGTTCTTAATCCCTAATTCCCAATCCTAAACTTTTACATTTCGTGAACATCTTTTTACAAGTCCTTAACTAAGCCCGGGACAAAGTGGCTTAGTTTTGTCATGTCTTCGATCATAGAAGCATGGACAGTGTTTCACCCAACAACTTAAATGTTATGAAAATCTACAGCCTTCCTCTTTTACTTTTCTTTCTATTGGCCTTTGATAATGAGGTATCGGAATTTCCAGCGTCAGGTCTGCGCACCGTTGATCAGCAAATGCCAGACCATGTTAAACATAAGGCAGAAAAGATCATTTTCAGATCCAACGATGGCGGACAAACATGGGTGGATATTAGTGAGGGACTGCCCGAAAATTTCAGTGATGATTTTGCGAGCGAGGGTTTTTCTGCGGATGATAACGGGATCTATCTGCGCACTGGAGACTGGATATATCACAGTAAGCCAAGTTCGAGTGCCCCTTTTTGGAACAAAGAGAATCTCTCTGAAAAAAAAGAGATCAATGCTCGTGGCAATGGCGTTGGGACTTCTGTCGACTCAGTTTTTACTGGTTCTGAAACAGTCCTGGCAAAACCAACGGGGAAATTGATCGAGTCAAACGGAGTAATCCTGGCAACCAGTCAGGAGGGAATAATACGATCAACCGATGGTGGTGAAACCTGGAGTTTGGTGATCGGCGAAGGTGGTGTTGGAATAGCTTTGGAACGCGTCGAGGGGGGATTCGCTGCTATAACTTACAACACAACGTCGAAGACACGTCGCGTGCGGACATCTTACGATGGCGGTAAAACCTGGCAGGCCATTGATGCCGGCCTTCCGCCAAGTCTTTCCATTGCATCAATCATTCAGGTTGGTAATTACTTTTTTTGCGGTCACCCGTCTGGTATCTTCAGATCATCAGATAAGGGAAAGACCTGGAAGCTGATTCTTCCTTCTGTAGATGATAAGGTCTTCAATTTGTCTGCTTCAGGTAACGTCATCTACGCAATACCAAGATCCGGGGGATGCTGAAAAATTCGACCGGTAAAACAGTTTAGTTTCACGTTTATCGAATAAACAGCAAGTTGTCTGAGTTCGGTAACGGGTGCTTCTGTTGCAGCACTCTAAATGCGGTTGACGTAGCATGGCTTGTGTCTGTGAAATCACAATTACTCAACACAACTATGCTCAATTTGAGTTTTGGGAAAACTGTTATCATAGAACTAAAGCCAGTGTCCCCGCCTTTATAGAAGATATAGTGAGTTTCATCGTCTTTGTGAATGAACCATCCAAGTCCGACAAAAGTGAATGGGTCTAGTTCAAAATGGGGAGTTGCGCGCCCTGTCGGGATCACCTTTTACGATCGGAAATGAAAAAGACTTTGAAAAATGTCGTGTCAACTGCTAGCACACCGGTTTCATCGTATTGAATATTTTTCTGTGGGTTGCGGATGGAGAACGTTTCGCGTGTAAGGCCGGGGCCCCAGAGAGGAGAAAGACTTACGGCATTTTCTACTTCAGGAAAGTCATGCACCATCGCCTGTGCGAGCGGATGAGGAGTTCGTGTTTGTGGATTATCGTTTTCCCAGATAACGCGATAGATATTTTCTGAACCTTCATGAAATTTATCGTGCGCAAGCTCTCTGCTAAGATATTGGGTGATGAGGAATACACAAGTGATACCCAAAGCAAGCCCCAGAATGTTGATGAGACTGTAATATTTGTTCTTGAGCAGATTGCGAAGCGAGATCTTTAAATAATTGATGACCATAAGTAAGGGTAAGGGTTCCGATGCCTTTGCCATTTTCGGGCCAGTGGGTAAAACTTGCAATTACTGGAGGTTTATTAAGGTATTTTGAAGATTTACCGTTCGGTTATGACGTTTGGTGTTCGGTGGCGGCCATCGGTCCTGTACCGGTTTCTTTACGTGTCTGTTTCTGCCTGGCTGCGTCAGGAAGTGACTATGTGTGCCATCATTTCTCCCGTGTCACAACGTTTTTGCTATTCATCGACCGCTTCCGGATTTCGAGTAACAACGGTAACAAAAATTGCCAAACATGCCATAAGAATGTCTAAGCATCTCCAGACCTATTCAGGCTAACGCACTGTGAAAGAAATAAATGAATATAACTACCGGATTATCAACTATTCCCGATGCAAAATGTGCCCTCTTTTGATTGTCAGTACTTTGTGTACTATGAGTAACGAATAGTAACAGCAAATACCTAAAAATCGCTCAACAACTTTAAACATCCCTAAAAAAAATTGAGCGTTCTGTTACTGGTTAACAAAGGTATGAATAGCGAAGCAGATCATCTGGCATACTCAATTTTTTGGGTTCTTTAGGCTTGCTTAGATCGAGGGGTAGGAGAGTATCCAACTGGCATTCTCTTACGACACTGCTTTCCCAGAAACTCTTTTGTGGTAATATTCAATACTCCGCTACGATTAGTCCGGTTTCGAACTCCCCCGACCGAGCCCGCACAGCACGCTGACCATGAAAGGCGGTTTTACTCGCAAAAACCGCCTTTTGCTTTGGTCTGAATTTGGTAGTCCACGGTCCAGAATTTTCACCATCTTACCATTAACAATCCCTGAATCTTTGAATTTTTATATGGTCAAGAACTACTTCAAAATCGCCCTCCGCTCTATCTTCCGAAGCAAACTCACTGGCTTCATCAACATCGCCGGTCTCGCCCTCGCCATGGCCGCCGCACTGCTCATCTACTTATTAATCGCCGACGAGATGAGCTACGACCGCTATCATTCCAAAATAGACCGTACCTACCGCGTAACCCGCGAGTTCCTGGACAACGAGGGTGTCGGTAATGGCCACTTCTCCGCCATCGCCCCTGCGTTCGGTCCCACCCTTAAAAACGACTTCGGCCAGATCGAGGCCATGGCCCGTACCCTGTCGTTATTAGACTTCGATATGGCCGTGGAAGAAAACGGCGAACGCACCCGGACTGCCCATGAGGAAAACGTCTTCCTGGTAGAGCCCGACGTGTTCAAGATATTCGACATCCCTGTCCTGAGCGGCAATCCTGTCAAAGACCTCGAACGACCTTTCACCGTTATGCTCTCTGAGAAAACCGCACAAAAATATTTCTCCAGCGCCGACGTTGTCGGCAAACGCCTCAAAGCCATAGCCACTATGAAGATCGCGGCCACCGACAACTATGACCTGGAAGTGGCCGGCGTCTACAAAGATTTCCCGGCACAGTCACACTGGCACCCCGAATTCCTCATGGCCTTCAGCACGCTGAACGACAGCACCATTCTCGGCCGCGGCCCACTCGAGAGCTATGGTGGCAATGCTTTCGACACGTACATCCTCCTCGAGCCCGGTGCCGATCCCCAAAACCTCGAAGCCGCTATGCCGGCCTTTATCGACAAGCATTTGGGCAACTATGCCCGCGCCAACTGGGGCGCGTCGCCGGACTGGGTGGCTTCCAGAGGCAACAGGCTCCACGTACAGTCCGTGGCGGATATCCACCTCCACTCGCATCTCGACGATGAGATCGAGGTGAACGGCAACATCAACAATGTCTACATGATGGGTGTCATTGGCTTGTTCATCGTCCTGATCGCTTGTTTCAATTTCATCAACCTCTCCACCGCCCGCGCCACCAAACGCGCCAAGGAGGTAGGCATGCGTAAAGTATCCGGCGCGCTCAAAAGCCAGCTCATCAGCCAGTACCTCAGTGAGTCGGTGCTCATCGCACTTTTCGCCCTCGTATTGGCCTTAAGCCTCGCCACCGCTGCATTGCCCTGGCTGAACAGTTTCACTAGCAAGTCCATCACGCTCGAGATAACCAGTCACTGGCCTGTGTTCGCGGGCATGGTCGTGTTCGCTTGCATCGTCGGTATTCTCGCCGGCGCCTATCCGGCGTTCATCATCGCCGCCTTCAAACCCGCCGCCGTGCTCAAAGGCCAGCCAGCTTTCGCAAATGGAAAAGGAGGGATACGCCGCGTCCTTGTTGTCACTCAGTTCGCCATCTCGATCGTCCTCCTCATCGCCACCGCCGTCACCACCCAACAGTTGGGCTATCTCAACACGCACGACATCGGCTATGACAAAGACCAGATCATCACCCTGCGCGGATACCCGGAGTTGGATGGAAACTACGACGCCTTCTACAACGAGGTCACACGCTCCACCGCCATACGCAACATCGGCCGCTCCTCACGCCTGCCTACAGGCAGGTTGCTCGACTGGTGGGGAGGGGTGTCTGTCACGAAAGGCGACAGCCTGGTCGACACCGGCGTAGTGCCCAAGTCGTTGGCTGTAGACTACGAGTTCTTCTCCACTTACGGCATTCCGCTCCTCGCCGGCCGTTCTTTCTCACACGCCATCGCTTCAGACCATTCAGACGACTCCCCAGCCTTTATCATCAATGAAACCGCCGCCCGCAGAATCGGCTGGAAATCTTCAGACGAAGGAATCGGAAAGGATTTCAAATACGGAGATAAGAAGGGAAAGCTCATCGGCATCGTCAAAGATTTCAATTTCGAATCCTTACACCAGGAGATCTTGCCCATGGTGTTCTTCATCGGCGACGAAAGCAACAGGAACCTTTCCGTCAGCATCGACGGTGCACACTTCCAGCAAGGCATAGCCGACCTGGAAAAGAAATGGAAAGCTTTTCTCCCCCTGCACCCTTTCGAATACCAGGTCCTGAGCGATCGCTACCGCCGGCTCTATGATGACGAACAGAAACAGAGCCAGCTCTTCACCCTCTTCTCCGGTATGGCCATCTTTATAGCCTGCTTAGGGTTGTTCGGCCTCGCCACCTTCAACACCCTGCAACGCATCAAGGAAATCGGCATTCGCAAAGTGCTGGGGGCATCCGTGCCCAATATCCTGGCGCTGTTATCAAAAGAGATCATCACACTGATGCTGGTAGCGAGCCTCATTGCCTGGCCAGTGGCGTGGTACGTCATGAGCCAGTGGCTGAGCTCCTTCGCCTATCACGTCGATATGAATGTGCTGGTCTATCCGCTAGCTGCGATAGCCGCCGTGGTGCTAGCACTGCTCACCGTCAGCATCCAAACCCTCAAAGCCGCGCTCACCAACCCGTCCAACAGTCTGCGCTACGAATAGTCGTATGGCTGTTCTTGACAGTAGCTTTTTTTTTAAAACTTCTTTTGTTGAATGAGCCGAAAAAGAGTCGTTTTGCTAATCCACATTTATTTGAGCGCCTTCCTCAATCTCGTAGAAATGTTTGAGGAAGGCTATTCAAAACCTCGCCGGACGATGGACCGATGTCCAGAGCATGATTCGCGTCGACCTGCCTTCACGCAGGATTTGTTGGTTATGTTTGGGTGTTACACTTTTTGGGCAGTGTATGGTGAACAGCGCCTCGGCCGTAACGGAAAGTGAAATGATATTGTAACTAAACTGATATCAGTGGTATTGAAGCGACTACTTCCCGATACAAAATGTGCTTAATACAGAATGTCAATACGCTAGGTCGGTCGCGCAACAAACTACCATCAAAAACTGCCTAGGCATTGCTAACTAAATCTAAATATCCCGAAAGAGATTTTTAGGCGTGTGTTGCTCTGACAAAGGTAGATAAAATCCGGGTAGATCAGCAACGATCCTGGACACTTCAATGCTTCTCACCCTGCACTTTTAAACTTTAACATGTGCCGAACACTAGCCAGGGGCAATTAGTTCTCTTTCACAACTTCGTTCCCTGCATTGTTCCACTCATTCATTCCACCAGAGTAGTTCTTTACATTCTTAAAGCCATGTTTGGCGAGAAGCGAGTATCCGATCGTTGCGCGATCACCCGACTGACAGTGGATAACTACTTGTTGATCCTTTCTGATCTTGTCGAGGTTTT
>DASPNN010000454.1:0-2011 GCA_035626495.1 Chryseosolibacter sp. | reverse complement strand
CTCTTCGATGGTGTTCAGTGTAAATTCGCTCATGGGGTTGGATTAATCTATTAATAACAATAAAAAAGTTGTAAGTGTTCATCGCGGCACGTCACCGGGAGATGACAATGCCCAGAATTGTCGCGATCTCTTTCTCGGCGGCTTTCAGCTGCTCGTGTATGGTAAAGTATTTTTCAAGGTCGGCATCGTTTGTGGCATTTTTCATTTGCAGCAAGTTGTCTTCCATCAGCTTCTGGATCAAGCGAAACTTCAGCCTGAGCACGTTGGTGAATGCCAGGTCATGGATGATCTCCCGCTCATGGGGGAAATAAATATGGTATTTTTCGCCCCAATGGTTGCTTGTTTCATACCGGGTCGTGGTCAGATCGGCTACTGTCCGTTTGACGGCTTCGGAGCCATGCTCCATGAAATAAAGGGTGTCGATGACCTTGCTTTGATCCGCGCCCTTGCGGAATGTCTGGTAGATTTCATTGAGAATGGGATCGGTGAACTCCATTTCATCGAGCTCCGTCAGCATGAAATCGACGAGCCGCTGCTCTTCGTAATTCGACTCTGCATAATTTAATAGCAACCGAATGGCCTCCCGTTCCTGTTTTTGAATCAGGCTAACGGTATCGGTTTTGGAGATCGGTTGTTCTTCTGCAATTGGCGCGACAGGTTCGCGCGCCTCGCTGTGACGCACCTTCTCCTGAACTTTTTTGTCCCGTTCACGGATGAGTATTTTATTTAATTCCGTGAACAGGACCGACTCGGATATTCTGAGCAGATGGCTTGTTTCTTGAATATACACCGAACGCTTAATGGCGTCAGGGATCACCGAGATGCTGGTCACGATTTCGCGGATCGCCTCAGCCTTTTTGATCGGGTCGTGTGAAGCTTCTTTGGAGTAAAGGCTTATCTTGAACGACACAAAGTCCTGCGTGTGGTCGTGCAGGTATTTCCGGAGCTCGGTGCTTCCCATTTTTTTCGAGAAGCTGTCCGGGTCTTCGCCATCCGGCAGAAGCACGATGCGAACATTCAATCCCCCTTTGAGCACCAGGTCTATCCCTCGCAACGCAGCTTTGATCCCGGCTGCGTCGCCGTCATAAAGCACCGTGATGTTCTCGGTAAACCGGCGAACCAGCTGGATCTGGTCTTCAGTAAGGGCGGTGCCGGAGGAGGCTACAACGTTCTCGATATCGGCCTGATGTAATGACAACACATCCGTATATCCCTCCACCAGGTAACAGAACTCCTCCTTGCGTATGCTGTTCTTGGCCTGATACAGCCCGTACAACACATTGCTCTTATGGTAGATCTCTGTCTCTGGCGAATTGATATACTTTGGCTGATCCTTTTCCTTTGTAAGCATCCGGGCGCCGAATGCGATAACCTTTCCCGCCAGGTTGTGGACGGGAAAAATCACCCTTCCGCGAAAGCGGTCATATTTTCTTTCTTCCTTGCGAATGAGCAGACCTGCCTTTTCAAGTATGTCTTCACTGAACCCGCTTTTCACCGCAGTTTTGCTTAGGTAGTCCCATTCATTGAGGCAGTATCCCAGCTCGAATTTTTCAATCGTCCGGTCGTTGAATCCACGTTCGCGAAAGTAACTGAGGCCAATGCTTTTGCCTTCGTCGTTCTTGAATAAGAGCTGCTTGTACTGTTCCTTGGCAAAATTCATCACAATGTACAGGCTCTCGCGGTCGGTTTGTGTTATTGATTCCTGACGGGCGACATCCTCCTTGATCTCAACAGCATATTTTTTGGCCAGGTAGCGGATGGCTTCCATGTAATTCATGCCTTCGTGCTCCATGACGAAAGTGATTGCATCGCCACCCTTGCCGCTGCTGAAGTCCTTGAAAATGCCCTTGGCGGGAACGACGAAAAAAGAGGCCGTTTTTTCGTTCGTGAAGGGACTTAGTGCCTTATAGTTCTGACCGGATCGTTTCAGGGAAATGAAATCACCGATCACGTCCACTATATCCAACCTGTTCTTGACTTCATCTATCGTTTCGCGGGAGATCATTGGTGT
>DASPNN010000453.1:0-2244 GCA_035626495.1 Chryseosolibacter sp. | reverse complement strand
CGACGCCCGAGCCCACCCTTGCGTTCGGAAACGAAATACAATGTACGGCCATCGGCCGACAGCGACGGCTGCGATTCCCAATCGGACGTATTTACATTCGGTCCGAGGTTGCGCGGTTTGGACCATTCGGTTCCCAGGCGTTGACTTTCAAACAGGTCACAGCTGCCGAAGCCGTCGCGGCCCGTACACGAAGTAAAGATCAGCTTGCGTCCGTCCGCCGAAGTTGTGCAGGTCCCTTCGTTGAATGTCGAATTGATATTCTTTGAAATAGATTCCGGGGCTTTCCATCTCCCATTTTCGTCTTTCGAGCTCATAACCAAATCCTCATCGTAGTCGTCGGTGAACCCCATTCGGCGCGTGAAAATGAGTTGTTGTTCATCCGCGGTCAACACCGGAAAGTACTGCATGATAAATTTGTTTACCGTGTCACTCAACGGCTTTTGACGATATGCTGCGGCCTTCTTTTGATCTTCCCTGGCGAAAGTGATATTATTCATCAGGCGTTGTGCACGGTCGATCTTTGACTTGTTTGCCGTTTCCGCCTGAAGGAAAGCCGAAATAAGTTTCTCGGACTTTTCGTATTGCCCCAACGTGAAGTAGGTTTCACCGAGGTCGAACCAGAATACTTTTTGTTTTTTTACATCATTGGTCAAAGAGAGCCCTTTTTCCAGCCAGCGCGCCGCCTCCGGGTAATTTTTCATTGACATATAGGTAATCCCGGTCCTGTAGTAAGCCTCCACAAATTCTTTATCCTTTTCGATGGCTTGCTGCAAGAGACTGAGGGCTTGAGAAAATTGTCCGCGCACCCGAAAGTTATCTGCCTCGGTGTATAATTCAATGGCTTTTTTCGAACGTGTGCTCAACACGGCCTGGGGCAGCGCCACGGGCGAGAGGCCATGCAGTAAAACAACAATGAGAATCCACTTTTTCATGAATGGCTAGGCCAGAATATTATTGATGGCTATCTCGGGACCTTCGAACTCGAGCATAGCGTTCACCAGCTTAAAGGTATCAAATGAACGGATATCATTCACCTTAATTTCCTCGAGCACAAGCATATTTTCATCGATCAGCTTTTGTCGTTGGGTGCCTTTCAGCAGCGGCGACCAGGGAGTAAACCATTGTTTGCCTTTGCGGAACACGATGTTCGCATAGGAAGTATCTGTCACCAGCCCGCGTTTGACGATCAGGACATCATCACAATCCTTTCTCAACTGGAACAGCCGGTCGATGCTTTTGCGATCCTTATATTTGAATTCGTACGAAATACGATCGTGCTCGACGATCCGCAACGTATTCACGGGGCGCGGCACATAGGGAAGAAACTCCACCTGTTTGATCATGTCATCGTATTCAATCCGGCACTTGAAGAGTCCTTTTTCAGGGAAGGAAAGTCCCATAAGAAATTCTTCGAGGTTAAAATCGTCATCGACACCGCACAGCATCTCCAGCGACCGTATCATTCGGCGCTCGTGGTAGAACAGGTTGAAAAACTTCCCGTCGACGAGCTTGATTGATTCAATTAACAGGGACATAAATTTTATCTATAGCTTCCCGGTACTCCGCTTCACATATGCTCTGGGTTGTGATTCCACCCCCGCTACGATAGTACAATTTACCATTGTCTTTTTCAATAAACCGAATCATAACGCCGCTATCGAGGTTTTCCCCATCAAAGATCCCGCAGACGCCGGTATAGTAACCCCTGGGCTGGCCCTCAGCCTCACGGATAATTTCTACCGTTTTATGTTTCGGAGCACCGGATACCGACCCGGCGGGCAACAATTTCATCAACAGTGTACCTACCGTTTCCCTCCATCCTTGGGGAAGGCGTCCACTGATCTCAGAGCTCACCTGAAGCAAGTGATGCCGGGTGGTGCGAATTTCTTCAATGTATCGAAAACGTTTTACTTCGACGTTTGTTGCGACCTGGCTGATGTCATTCCTTATGAGGTCGACAATTGTTACATGTTCAGCGAGCTCTTTCGGATCATTAAGGATCGTCTCGCGGGCGGCCGGGAGGCCTGCGTTGATCGTTCCTTTCATGGGGAATGAGTATATCGTGTCATTCCTGATCTGAACAAAAATCTCGGGTGAAAATACCAGGAACGCGTCACGCAGGAAAAGTTTATATTTTGCGCGACTCAGCGTGAAAAGTTCTTCTAGTGAAATGGACGAACTGATCTCGGAACGGATTGTCAGGTTGGTGAGGTAGGAATCGCCACGTTCGAGATGCCGGTAAAC
>DASPNN010000452.1:0-16346 GCA_035626495.1 Chryseosolibacter sp. | reverse complement strand
AAGCGTGAGGCGATCGTGGCGGAGGTGTTGCCGGCAAACGATAAATCTAAGAATCCGGACCCCCCACGCAAACAGGAAGCCGCCGTCGGTCAGGACGGTCAGCTCAATCTTGCATTGGCTGATGACGTAACACAGCTCAGCGAGATAGTGGTTGTCACCGGATTCGGTCAGGAAAACGCGCGTTACATGACGGGAGCGGTCAGACTCCGTGACGAGGTTACCGCAAACTTGTATGCCTACGGGGCGCTCGAGAATGCGCTGCAGGGACGTGTCGCCGGACTCCAGGTCCAACAACAAAATGCCAACCCATCACAATCTCCGGTAATCCAGATACGTGGCATTAGTTCTTTTGCGTCAGGCAATGGCGAGCCGTTATATGTTATCGATGGCTTACCCGTCAGCACTACAGTTGACCGGAATTTCAGCAACAGCATCCTGGTCAATCCGGAGGACATCAGTTCCATCGAAATTCTTACCGGGGCCGAGGCATCGGCCTTTTTCGGAAGCAATGCAGCGAACGGCGTGATTATGATCTCAACCAAATCGCGAACGTCTCACCAGCAGTTCAAACAAAAGCAACGGGTGCCGAGATACAACACACTGCTTGTTTCACCGAGGACGTTTTCACCAACGCGCGAGTTTTTCACAGAGCCGCGGTTCAATTCCGGTACTGGGGAACGTCGCGATATAAAATCCACCGTCTACTGGAATCCGACTGTGATCACAAATGCAAAAGGCGAGGCAACCATAACCTTCAACAACAACGACGCTGTTACCGCTTTCCGTGTGACGGCCGAAGGAATCGGCCAGGACGGATTGATCGGAAGGAGCGAAAATGTCTATTCAACGCAACTTCCGTTTTCCCTCGACGCAAAAATTCCCGGATACCTCGGGTTCGAGGACACCTTACGATTCCCTTTGGTGATTAAGAACAACACGCCGAATCGTTTGAACGCCGATGTCAGCCTTGAACTACCTGCGGCCATCTCAACCCCGGACGAAACCACCTTTTTTGTCTCTTTGGACCCGAACGCAAGTAAAACTGTTTTTATTACCGCAATTCCAACCGGAATTGAAGGTGACTTTGGAATTGGCATTAACGCAAAAGCCGATGGCCACCACGATGCGATTCGTGAGACGATCGCCATACATCCGATCGGATTTCCAATGCGTCTGAGTATGTCGGGGAAGGAGACGGAAAAATCCTTTGCTGTGGATCTGCGGGAGGTCGAAAAAGGCTCTGTCAAAGGTCAAATGACGGCTTTCACAGATGTGCTCAGCGACCTGTCCACGGGTGTGGAATCTATCCTGCGGGAGCCCCATGGATGCTTCGAGCAGACATCATCCAGTACGTTCCCGAACATCCTTGCATTGCAGTTCCTGCGAGAGAGCAATCAGGTGCGGCCCGAGACTGAACGCAAGGCACTTAAGTATATCAGGCAGGGTTATGAGCGATTGATTTCCTTCGAAGTGCGCGGCGGCGGTTTTGAGTGGTTTGGCAGTCCACCGGCCCATGAAGGCCTTACCGCTTATGGGCTCATCGAATTCCACGAAATGAAAAAAATTTATGATGGCGTCGACGAAAAAATGATGGCTCGTACCCGCGATTGGTTGCTGAGTCGGAGGAAGGGCGATGGCACCTTTGACCAGCGTACGAACGGCCTGGATGATTTTTCGCGCCCTTCGGGCGACGTGACAAACGCCTACATTACCTATGCGCTTTCGGAAGTAGGATACACAAAGATTGATGTCGAGTATCAGCACAGTTACAATGAAGCCTTGAAATCGCGCGATATGTACCGGCTGGCGCTGCTGGCCAATACTGCGTTCAACCTCGATAAGATGGCGGATTACTCTTCCCTGATTGACCTTTTCAGAAAGGAAGTGGAGGAAAAAGGGATTGGGCTTCTGCACGCCGACCATTCGGTTGTCTGGAGCCAGGGTGTTTCCCTAGCTAACGAAACACTCGCCCTGTGGGTCATTGCGCTGTTAAAATCCGGAGACAAAAATTTGGACCTAGCCAACCAGGGGGTACAGACAATCGTATCAAAACGCTCCTTCGGAATGTTTGGATCCACACAGGCGACCATCCTTTGCCTAAAGGCACTTACCGAATACGCAAAGCGCGTCCAGGCGAATCGTGCATCCGGCCAGATCCTGGTTGCCCTGAACGACGAGGTGACCGACACCCACAGCTATACACCCGACACGCGCGAACCGGTCCTGTTGGACAATTTCACCAAAAATTTCCGCGAAGGCCGGAATACGATGTCGGTACTTTTCAGCAACACGACCAAGGCATTGCCATACTCGGTCAATATCAGCTGGAATACAAAGACGCCGGTCAGTAACCACGAATGCAACGTTGCGTTGGACACAAAACTTGCGAGCCGGCGAATTCGCGTCAACGAGTCCGTCCGCATGAAGGTCGTGCTCCAAAACCGGTCGAGCCGCGGCCAGCCTATGACGATGGCGGTGATCGGAATTCCGGCAGGTTTAAGTCCCCAGCCCTGGCAGTTAAAGGAGCTGCAGGAAAAGAAAGTGTTCGACTTTTATGAAATAATCGGTGACCGGCTGGCGTTGTACTACCGGCAGCTGAAACCCCGCGAAACGAAAGAGATCAACCTGGATCTGAAAGCCGACGTTGCAGGCTCGTTTACTGGCGTCGCCAGCAGTGCATACCTCTATTATACGGACGAATACAAATGGTGGGTAGAAGGGAGTAGGATAGAGATCTTACCCTGAACTTCGTAGACCCTCTGATAAATCAAGCCCCCGATACCGGGGGTTTGTTTTTTCCAACACGATTCAGATTTGTCACCGCCTCAGCACCGGGTTGAGGCCGACAAACTTGCCATAACGTTTTGTCTCCTTTTCCAGCGCAGTCTTGTCAGCGGGTGAAATTTTCGAAAAAAGGGTTACATGGACATCGACGTGATTCTTTGCTAACGTGCGCTTCCACTGGCCACCAACGCTTCCGTTGATGATGACGCAAGGACTAAGCGCATACCCGGACTTTTTAAAGGCTGCCGGGTCCGCAACCGCCGTCCGATCCTTGTAGGCGACTGTATACTCATCGAATGCCGGGATGAGGATGACGCGCGGGATTTTTTTGGAGTCAGCGGTTTCAACAAAGTAGAAGTGCTCGTCACCAAGTTTTTCATGCGAAAGCGTGGCGCTGTTATCGGCGATCGCCAGGTCGGCCTCTTTTTTTGTCAACCCCGACCACCACATGAAATCCGCGACGGTTGCCGGTCCGTGGCTTCTGAAATACAGGCGACACAGCGTTGCATATGCCTCATCCGCGGGTGGGATTGGAAATGGTTCGACCCATTCTTCCAGCAGCGCGAACGTGGGCTGTTTCCCGCGCCTTGCCGACAAGCAGATCAGGCCTTGCTGAGCAAGATAGCCGAGGATGTGGAGCCCCCGGTATCCTTCCGTTGACACCTTTCCCTCTTCGAGGACGTCATACATTTCGTTGCGGGTAAGCTGCCTGTTACCCTCCAGCGCCTTTGTCAGGAGCCCAGCGCTTTTCAAAAATACTTTTTCGTTGAGTCCGGCCTGCCTGTAGATGGATGCAGCGCGGGAGATGACGCGTGGTGTAAGGTGCTTCAACATCCAGCGGATATATTGCGGGGCTGTGAAATGCAGGGTGCCGCGCATCGGCCATGAGCGGATGATCCGCCGGTCTTCAATGGCCTTTTCGACGTCCGTTTCATTGATCGCCTTGCATCGAATGCCGAGGGCCCACAGGGATCCGGCATAATCCTGTGCCTGTACGGCCCCCATCCATTCGACCGCATCTGCCGGGTCAGAAAAATTTTGCGGCGCGAGGGATTGCGCAGCCAGCCGGTAGCGGATCAGTTGCTTGATGGTCATTTTCTGAGAACTTGTAAGACAGCAGGGCGTCTATTTAGATAAAAAAAGGGGCCGGTCAAAGCCCCTCGCTGGAAAATCCGGAATCCCTTCCGTGTGGCAGCTCAAAAACTCGAGATGTGGATTGTCCTCGCTCCTTGCTTCAGAATCGTTCCGTTTTTTTCCAGCCTTTGCTGTTGTTGCGATTCGTCTGAAATAATTGCGTCAAGGTAATTGCTGACCTCTTCATAAGAGGCGGTCACAGGCCGGCCGGATGTAATCGCTTCCGTAGCATAGGAGTTGAGGAGATTCCGGTAAGTTTTGGCAAACAGCTCGTGCGTAGCGAACAAATCGCAGCCCATCACGCTGTCTCCCGTCACGGCGATCACTCCGATCACATCGGGCTCATTTACAAAGAACGCGGAAAAGTGGGCTATGTATTTTTCAAGCTCACCCGAGAATCCTGACGAGTTCTTCAGCTCAGTCAAGGTCGATGTTGAGGAGCGGGCGTTATTTTTTTCGGTTGTTTCGGCGACCTTATTCCAGACCGCGCGCTGGTCCTTCTTGACGGCCGCGGCCTTTCTCACCTCATTCGACGAGATCGTATAGTATCCCTTGAACGCCATGTCACCCTTGCGCGGACTCCACCGTCCTTCTTCAACGCAAAAGACATCGACATCATTCTTTCCGCTCAGAGGCGGTATGATCATGTCTTTTGCCAGTACGCGGTTTTGTTTGCCGCCCTCCACGACCTCTCCTGCGAGGATGATCACGGTATCCGATGACACATTTTCGACATACAGCTTGTTGACCTCCCCGCTGCTTACTTCGGTGATCGCAATTTTGTTTTCGCGCAGGCTTTCCTCCAGCGACTTGTAACCTTTTACACTTTTGTGATGATTCAGAAAAGTGTGATTGGCCCGGACTGGATAAAGCCGCAAATTCCTGAAGCCGTGGCTGTTTTCAGCGACCGGTTCGGTTCTCAGGTTGTCCTTGGTGTACTGTGCATGAGCCACCGGTACAGCCAGTAAAATAAAAAGGGCACATAAGAGTTTCATAAGCATTGGGTTTGATGTTACCTGTTTTACGGATGCAGGCGAATCGCATTTGCATGCCATAGAAACGTCAATTTTTGCCGAAGAAATAAGAAAAAATAGCTTCGCTCCGTGGTCGCGCACTGCGGCTGAGCGAATGTGTCGTTTCATGTAGTGAAAGGGCGTTTTCGCTCGAAACCGCCAAAAAACGGGTTCGTTTTAAAGTAGTAAATTGGTGACAGCATGAAGATTGCAGTTTTTTTGGTGACGTTGCTGTCACTTAGTCTGGTCTACTGTCTCGCGCAGGGTCAGAATAAGAAGGCGGAAGTGCCCTCGAAGGTAAAAGAGCGGAAGCTATACTCGTCCGGAAAGTTAGGGTACAGCGCAGCGGACCTGTTGGATGAAGCGGTGACGCTGCGGCAGACGGATCCGCAACAAGCGCTGGACAAAGTCGAGGAGGCGCTGGCCATCAGCATCACCCGAAGTGACGTTGTCGGAGAGGCCAAGTCGTACCTGCTCCTGGGTGACATCAATATGCAGATCGAAGAATGGAAACTTGCCCTCGACAATTACACAACAGCATACGATAAACTGAAGGATAAATATTCCCGGTCCATTGAATTCCAACGTGCGATCAAAGGAATCGGCGACGCCAATCTCAAGCTCGGAAATTTCCAGCAGGCGCTGGATGTCTTCAAGCAAGGTCTCGACCCGAAAGCGAGCGCCAGACTCCGCGCCGAGCGGCAACTCGATATTTCGGAGGCGTATTATCAGCTGCAGGATTACCGACAAGCCATGCAAGTGTTAGAAGAGATCAAATACACCGACAAGGATCGCGATCCGGGCATCGAGCTCAGGCTGGACAACCAGAAAGCTAAAGTGTTTGCGCAGCTCAACGACATCGGGCGGGCGCGTGAAAGCTACGAGTCCTCCCAACGGATCATCAACGCTGCGCCCTCATCGGTGAGTCCAAAGGATCTCGAAACTGTGGAGGCGGCAAAAGAGGAGATCTCCACCACACTCCAACAACAAAAACGATATGATGAGCAAATCGACCTGTTGTCGAACTCCATTGCATTCAACACCCTGATGAATAATCCCGGGAATGTAACCGAGGATAAGGTGGAATTGGGTAAGGCGTTGGCCGCGATCGGCGAGTCGGGCGCTGCCATCCGGGAGCTGGAGGAAGCGGCCAGCATCGCCGACACGATCGACGACCCGCGCAAACAGGCAACAGCATTTCTGTCGCTGGCGGAATTGTATGATCAGCACGGAAACAGCTCCAGGGCGCTGAGGAGTTACAAAAAATACAGTAACGCGGTCCGGAAATCCGAAGAGATCAGCGCAACAAAGCTCATGGAAAAGTCGGAGTTGCTGACTCGCCAGAGAAATATCGAGGAGGTAGCCAAGTACGTCAGCCTTGCAAAGCAGGACGAGCAAATAGCCCAGGCCATGGTGTCGCGTCAGCGTCTGGTCATCTACGGTTTGATGTTGATCATCGGCATGACTGCGATTACCTCCTACTTTATCTATAAAAATGCGCAGGCGAGCAAGAAGGCAAACCAATTGCTCGCGCTGAAGTCGTTGCGAAGCCAGATGAATCCCCATTTTATTTTCAACGCCCTCAACTCAATGAATCACTTCGTCTCGCTCAACGATGAGCGGACGGCCAACAAGTTTCTTTCGGAATTTTCGCGGCTGATGCGCCTGGTGCTGGAAAATTCGCAGGAGGATTTCATTCCGCTCTTCAAGGAGGAAGAGATCATCTCCCTGTATCTCAAGCTGGAGCATTACCGTTTTCGCGACAAGTTTGACTACAGCATTTCGATCGATGAAGAGATCAATAAGGAGGTGATCCATGTTCCGCCGATGTTGATCCAGCCCTACATTGAAAATGCCGTTTGGCACGGCTTGCGATACCGGGACACCAAAGGATTCGTTTCGGTGGAGATTCATCAGCATGGACAGGAAGTGATTGTCACAGTGACCGATAACGGCATCGGACGAAAAAGGTCGGCAGAGCTCAAAACGGAAAATCAGAAAAAACATAATTCCACCGGTTTGAAAAATATCCGCGAGCGACTCAATATCATCAACAGGATATACCGGGCGGACTATAAGGTTTTTATCGAAGATCTGCCGGAAGGCCAGGGCACCAGGGTGAAATTGCATTTACCAGTGAATAAAAAAACGAATGCTTATGCTTAAAGCTGTGATCATCGATGACGAAAAGGACAGTCGCGAAATCCTTGCCACCTACCTCGCAAAGTATTGCAGCGACGTAAATGTCTGTGGATTCGGCGAGTCGGTGGCTACCGGCCTGGACGCGATTCGTCAGCACGCCCCCGATATTGTGTTTCTCGATATCGAAATGCCTTATGGCAACGGATTCGATCTGCTGGACAAAGCATCCCCCATTTCCTTTGAAACGGTCTTTGTCACAGCTTACGACAATTACGCGATCCAGGCCCTGAACCAGAGTGCCGCCTACTACCTGTTGAAACCGATCGATATTGACGAACTCGTCAAGGCAATTGATAAGATCAAAAAGGAGCGTACGGAAGTCGGCTACCTCCAACATGCAAAACTACTTATAGACAACCTGAAAAATCCCGCAGTTCAGCATCAAAAGATCATGCTTCCGACGCTCGAGGGGTTTGAAATTGTCCCTGTTCAAAGCATCATGTATTGCGAGGCGGTCGACAATTTTACACGATTCAATTTCGAGACCGGCGCGCCATTGCTCATCTGCAGAACCCTGAAATATTTCGAGGACGTATTGAAGGCATACGGTTTCCTGCGGATCCATCGCTCCTATGTTGTAAATCCATCTTACGTCATCCGGTATTCGAAAGGGAAAGGTGGATATGTGACGATGAAGAACAATAAAGAGCTCGAAGTCTCCTCCAACCGGAAGAGCGATTTTCTTCAATACTTCGGAAAACTCTAAGCCGGTCGGTTCCAACCCCTCTGATTGTCGCGTTCTCCACCGGCGGAAATCGTCCCAAGTGGTAAATTTGGCAAGTCAAATCGTCAGGTTATGGCAATGCAAAACATTAAAGCGACAACGATCGATGAGTACATCGCCGCATTTCCCAGGGAGGTGCAAATGAAGTTGAAGCAAATCCGCTCCACAATCCGCAAGGCTGCTCCGAAAGCTCAGGAGGCGATCAAGTATGCGATTCCGGCTTTCGTGCTTGATGGCAACCTCGTATTCTTCGCGGCTTACAAAAAACACATCGGATTCTACCCGGCACCCCGGGGCAACGACGGGTTCAAAAAATTGTTGGAAAAGTATGAGGGTGGAAAGGGTACAGTCAAATTTCCCCTGGACAAACCTATTCCATTACCGTTGATCACGAAAATGGTGAAGTTCCGGGTTAAGGAAAACGCAATCAGGAAGCAATTGAAAAAACTCAAACTGAAAGAGCGCGTGTGATCAGTTTGCGGCAACCTCACCGGAATAGCGTTCCGGGTTATAGTATTTGTCCCAAAGCTTGTTGCGAAATTTGTTGGAGGGATCGAGTTTAGTTTTGAGCACAAAATACTCCGGCGACCGCGGATAGGCTTTTAGGAACTGCTCGTCGGTAGCGTGCAATTGATATGGCAGATAATACGACCCATCGGCGGCGATCGCTTCGTCTATGAGCTCACGGGTCCAAATGCCAACCTTTCGCCGATCGTCGGGGCTGGTGCCCTGCTCATAGTAAATGACAAAGCAGAACATTTCATTTCTGGCCCAGCCCAGCAAGGAGCCCGGATCGGCCTTCACGTGGCGGATCGATATATTGAGGACATTGACGTCGTGCTTTTGAAAAATCGCAGTCATCCGTGGAACGAACTCGTCAAAATTCCCTACGGGCACAAAGTATTCCTGTAGTACAAAAGTCGCATGCTCGCGCGAGGTGGGTTCGAGTTCGTTGGCATCGAAGCTTGCTTCGTGGTTTCTCCATTTCACGACCGGGCGGCGATAGTACAACGGGTCCGCGAGATGCTGTCGGATCCACTTGCCCCCCGGCAATTCGGTTACAATCCAGATTCCAAATCTCTCAAGGCGGTAATTTCCTCCGATCTCGGTGAGTCGTGCCGGAATCGTAACGTCAGCGGCGGTTTCCACAAACGAAACGGCCCGTACGTCGTCAAACTGGTCGGGGTAAATGTCTGCGTTGTGAAAAATTACGGTCGTGTCGTTTTGAATATTATGTTTGAAGTATTCTGCATAGCGGTCGATTTTCATTGTTCGCGACTCCCGTGCCACTTTGCAGTTGTCCTCTAGCCGAAGGGTTGCTTCTGTTATGACACCCAGGCCACCATATCCGCCGATGCAGCCGTAGAATAGTTCGGGATTGTGTCCGGGCGACGCCTCTACCTCACTCCCGTCTGACAGGACGACACGGATCGATTTTACCGAATGGATGATCGGTCCGTGCCCGATATACCGGCCATGGACGTTGACACTCAGCGATCCGCCAACGGTGAAGTTAGCATATGTCTGCATGATCGATACGGACAAGTCGTGGGGATCGATATATTCCTGGATCTTGCGCCAGGTGATGCCCGTTTGCACTATGATTTCTTTCCCATCCTTGTCGAAGGAAATGATTTCATCAAAATCACGCATGTCAAGGTGAACAGATTGTTCGGTGGCAATCTGGCCGCCCATACTGTGGCGGGCACCACCGATGGAGACGACGTCGGCCGCCCGGACAATCCGGCAAATTTGTTCTGTGCTCGTGGGGCGGACAGTCTTCGACACCGCAACGGGATTCAATTGTGTCACATCATTGACGACGTTCGCCGGGGTCTCGGACAATTTCGGCGGTTCCGTGACGATAAAAAAGGTGGAAACGATTACGACGGCCAACAGCGCGAGGGTTGCCGCCATGTAAATAGCAATCTTTTTCAGAAAGAACGTGAGGGGTCTTCGCATGCAAACAGATTCGGGGTACAGCTGCTGTATACGGAACGCTGCCGCGAAGGATACATACTAGTAGGAACCCGTGCTTCCTCCCCCGCCAAATTCGCCGCCGCCACCGCCAAGTCCGTCTTTTGCCGCGAGTTTGTTGCCTCCCATGGTTTGCGAGATAACAAACGCCTCCGGATTCGCCTCGGCCCATTTTTCTTCCAAAACGCGCTCCGCCGTGTAACCGTGCCTCGCCTTTTTAAGATAGCGGTAGATCAATAACGCACTGCCGATGAGGATCGCACCGCCGGCTGTGAAAGTAATTTCATGATGCCCAAGACTGAAGTAGTACTTGAAGGTAAAAACTGAAAACGCGACAAGCAGCAGACTCACGCGCAGCAATACGACATCCTTCATTTTGACCGCCGCAGCGAGGCCAAGTACAGGGACGACAACGGTCAGCGCATAAAAGACATACGCAAATGGAATGTCCTGTCCTTCTTCAACGTAAAGGCCGAGCATCGCGGTGCTCAATTCGCGCACGACCAGGTAATTGCCAGCGGCATAGACTACGATGATACAACATACCTCGACCAGAACCAGGCAATCGCCCCACGCTTCCGTTCCATTCGCTTTTTTCAGTTTTCGTACCCCGAGGTAGGCCGGCGCAAACAAAGCAATAAAAACAAACGGAATGATGGATTGCACTAAAGGGCCAGCGTCGTAACAAATCTGAAAAACCAGGTAACAGCCGGAACAAAATGCAACAGTCGAAGAAATCAGGTCGAGGTACCTTGCTGCGGAAAAACCCGCGACGATGAGAAAAACCAAGGTCATGGTATAGGTACTTGCGTCAGAGAACAGGGCAACGCCAAGAATCATGAACAGCGCACTGTGGTATAACAATCCCTCGGTAACACCGGATTTGTAGTGATGCGACCGGGCGATGAGTTGCCGGTCAAGAAAAATAAGACCAGCCACGCCGTAAAAAAACATCATCACGCCGATGCCTTCTTCGTCTCCCATGTTTCCGATCACCAACGCGAGTAGTCCGGACAGTCCGGTCAGTGCGATTACCGATGCAAGAAACAACAGCAACCGAATCATTAAGTTGGGATGATAAAATCCGACCTTGTGTTCATCGCCGATGTGAAGAAATTGATCGTTGGAAATCAGCTTTCCCGATTTCCACGCGCCCGCGGCCTTGATCACCAAGAGATTTTCCAGCCAGGAGTTATTATAAGCGTGCTTCATGAAGATCGTTTGAAAAATGTCCGGTAACGCAGAATAAATAAAACAAAACCGCCACACGACAGCAGCAGGTAAAAGAACCATGGACCAATGTCAACGAGCACAGTATCTGTGAGGCAATAAGTCGTCCCCGTATAGCCGAATGCAAATGCGTAAAGCAGAAACAGGAACGAACGGGATTCCCTGCCATAGTAGGCGGCGAAACCACAACCTCCATACAGCGCAAGCAAATAGATCAGCGTTGTATCGTCATCCATAAACACTCCGGCGAGCGAGCCGAGGAGAAAAATCAAGGTGGCAAAATGCACGTATGTAAAGGTGAAATGCCTCTTTATTTTTTTCCGCTCCATCACGAGGGCGGCCACGATGATGACAACACCAAAGACGATTGATTTGATTGGCAACTGAGCCGTTTCGAAAAAATCGCTGCTATACCATTTCTGTGGCGATATCGATATGCTGAAAAATGAAGCCAGTGCCGTGATGGCGAGCGAAAGGACCCCGAGGTGATCGAAGCGGTAGGCGACGTAGAAAAAAAATGCGGACGTCACGAGCGTGGTCGCACCCATGCCATCATCAAAAAGGGCGTACAGAACTTGCAGGTAGGTCAGCACCGAAATGAAAAGCAACGAACCAAGCAAAACCATGTAATCATAGTACGGTGTGGGCGCTTTCACGCGCTCATCCGAATACGCTACGGCATATCTGAAGACATACCAGAACGTTGCCACCGTTAAGACAACGAGTCCCGCTATGGAAACAATGTGGCCAATATCACCGATGTTCTCGTATATGAGGATGCCGAGCCCGGTTGTCAGCAGCGTCACTCCAAGGTAGAGGACAATGCGAAGTTCATAATAGACGGAAACAATTTTGCCAGTGACGATCGGTTCGATTTTCGCGAACTGATCCGCGGTGATGAGGCCATTGTCCAGCAACTGTTTTAATTTTTCAGGATTCATGGGGCGTTAGAAAAGGCGCTGCTATTTTTTCCATTTGATATTGCATCCGATGCTCGGTCTTTGTTCTGGCGAAGGAAGTTGTCCTTTGGCCAAGGCCTGGAGCGCGGCAGCCAGGTCGCGTCCGGTCGGCACCACAGAATTTCCCGGACGGGCATCATCAAACTGACCCCGGTACTGCAGTTTCAAGTCGCTGTCGAAAACAAAAAAATCCGGTGTACATGCCGCATCATACGCTTTGGCTACTTCCTGCGTTTCATCAAACAGGTACGGAAACGGGTATCCCAGATTTTTCGCGGTCTCTTTCATTTTTTCCGGTGAATCATCCGGATACTGTTCCACATCATTCGAGCTGATCGCGACAAACGCGATGCCTTGCGGCGCAAAGTCCCGGGCGATACGCACAAGTTCTGGGTTGATCAGCTTGACGTACGGGCAGTGGTTACAAATGAACATCAGTACGGTAGCCACCCGCCCTTTGAGTTCCTCCAACGAGAAACTTTTCCCGGAAATAGTGTCCTGCAGCTTAAAATGAGTCGCCGCCGTTCCCAGCGGTGTCATGATGGAAGGTGTCGCAGCCATAGTTGGATATATTAACGCGAAATTTAGCCCTAATTTTCCGATGTCCCGCGGACGATTTACAAAAGCTGATAACTTCGGATTTACAGTTCGTTTACATCATTTTACACGCGTTTTACTGCTGGCAAAGACCAGTGATCTATATTTGAGAAACACTATAATTGATTCTTATGAGAAAGTTCATCAATTCTTTACTGCCGAAGCTTGCGATGGCAATCATCCTGTCCGTGGTGTTTATCGCGGCACCGCGAATAACCCGCGCGGCCGGTGATCCCGTCGGGGTCTTCCTGAACGGGTACCAGATCAACGCGAGCAAAGACAGCCTTGAAATTACCGCGAAGGGTGTTATGAGCCTGAGCTCGCTGGTGGGCCCGTACGCAAATGCGGAAAAAGTACGCTTTCAAATAGTGATACGGCATCGTCTCGGTTCGGGAGATTTCACCGTGCTGACGTTCGACGAGCGCTTCAACGACGGCGAGGAATTTGAAACGATCGACATTGAAAAAGTCCTGATTAAAGCAACCGTCGGTGACCAGCTGCTGATCATTCCCGCAGACAAAAACGGCAAATTTGAAAATACCAAGGAACCCTTTGTTCTTCGCGTTGTGGGCGACCGGTGTTAGCCGGCCCTATTTCTCTTCGTTCCAGTTCACCTTGCCGGACTTGTAATAATCGATTCCCATCGCTTTAAAACGGCCTGCGTGACTTGACAATCGCTTTTCAAATTCTTCCCACTGAAGTGCATTGTCCGGGCTCCAGGCGAGTTCAGCAATCCCCGGCAGGCGGGGGAATATCATGTATTCGATCTCATCCATGTTGGTGATTGTCTCAGTCCAGAGGGGAGCCTCGAGGCCGAGGATATTCTCTCTGGCGATTCCGCTGACAAGGGTCGCGGGGTTCCAATCGTATGACTGGTCGACCTCTATCAGGGCGGCCCAATCCTGTCCCAGCTTTGTCTGTTTATCGTACTTCATATCGAGATAAACGCGCTTGGCCGGTGACATGATGATTTTCGCGCCCTTGCGCGCGCCTTCCTGCGCATGCTTCTCATTGGACCAATATTGAACGATCGTATTTGGTGTGAGCGTCGACTGCGCAACTTCCTCCCATCCGATCATTTTTTTTCCATGCTTTTCAACGATCTGCTGGACCCGGTTCATGAACAGGATGTAGTCTTCATGCTTGGTCGCGTGGCTCTCGTCTCCACCCATATGGAGGTATGGGCCCGGTGTCATGGCTGCAAGTTCCGTGACGACGTCGTCGACAAACTTGTATGTGATTTCCTTCTGTGCGCAGAGTGTGCTGAATCCGACCTCGATACCGCGGTAAAGTTCCGGGGCTTTGTCGTTGCAGTTCAATTCGGGATAGGAGGCCAGCGCAGCGTTGGTATGGCCGGGCATGTCGATCTCGGGAACAATGGTAACATAGCGATCAGCGGCATAGGCAACAATTTCCTTATACTGGTCTTGCGTATAGAATCCGCCCTTGCCTTCACCAACTTCGGAAGTCGACCCGACGGTCGTCAGGTTTGGCCATGACTTGATTTCTATTCTCCATCCCTGGTCATCGGACAAGTGCAGGTGTAATACATTCATTTTGTACGCGGCAATCAGGTCGATGTAGCGCTTGACATCCTCGACGCTGAAGAAGTGGCGCGACACGTCGAGCATGGAACCACGGTATTCGTATTGCGGGTAGTCACGGATGATGCCGGCTGGAATTTGCCATGGTCCTTCCTGGCGCGAGGTCATCTCGATGTTGTGCGGCAGCAACTGGCGGATGGTCTGGACTCCACGGAAAAGCCCTGCGGGTTCCCTGGCCGTCAACTTAACAGACTCCCGGGTGACTGTCAGCGAATAGCCTTCTTTGCCAAGATCGGCATCCGAAACCAGGCTCAGGCTGATGTTGCCCGGACCAGCTTTCTCAGTCGAGTTGGCAACCCGAACGTCGAACCCGGTTGCTGGCTTCAGCTTATCGGCAAGAAACTGCCCGATCCTTAGTAATTCATCGGAGCCTTCCACATAAATGGCCGATTCGGCGCGGAGCTCAAATGGCTCCCCGTCGAGGGTGGCTGAGACGGGTTTCGGTATCAGGCTAAATTGATTTGTTTTGGGCGGTTCAGTCACTGTCTTGCAGGACGCAACAGCGAACAGAGCCAAAATTGAAAGGAAGATCTTCATGGTTTTGCTTGGGTTGATAAGGCTAAATGCTTGTTAAAGATAAGCCGGATATGCTAATGCCAAGCAGTCGATTCCATGAAAATTGTGCGCACACACCTGCACACATCGCCCGCAGAGTCCGTTCACCACTGTTCTCTTTTGACGGACAGAGACGGCTGATTAATTTTATTCAACACCAAACCACCAGGTATATTGAAAACACCCAACCCATTTTTCGTCATTGTCGGACTAGTGGCCGCGATTGCTTTCGCGTGCCAGAAGCCGGCTTCTAAAGAAGGCGACTCCGCACAAGTGTCAGCCCCGAACACCCTGACCGAAGGAGAACAGGCCGAGGGATGGCAATTGCTGTTCGACGGGCAGACTCTCAACGGATGGAAGCGTTATAACAAGGACAGCATTGGTCCGCTATGGTCTGTCAAAGACGGGGCAATTGTCTGCGATGGCAAGGGTCTTGCGGAAGGAACGCCAGGCATCGGCGGATCGTTAATGACCACCCGTCAGTTTGGGAATTTCGAATTGAGTATTGACTGGAAGATTTCTCCCGGTGGCAACAGTGGAATATTATATCACGTGGTCGAGAAGCCAGAGTATGCCCATGATTACGAAACGGGCCCTGAATACCAGGTAATGGACGACGCGGGATGGAAGGGAGAAGCGATCCGTCCGGAACAAATGGCGGGAAGCAATTACGACATGTATGCCGCCTCGGCTGATAAAAAGCTGAAGCCTGTCGGAGAATGGAATGCGGCCCGCATCATTTACAAAGATGGTCATGTTGAACATTGGCTGAATGGCGACAAGGTGCTCGAATTCGACGAAGGCAGTGAAGACTTCAACACGCGGTATCAGAAAAGCAAATGGAAAGAATACCCGGGATGGAACAAGTTCAAGACGGGGGCGATTTCCCTCCAGGACCATGGCGCGGCCGTGTACTACCGCAATATCAAAATCCGTGAACTGTGATCAGGCAGCAGGTTTGGGAAATCTTGTTTTGAAGTCGAAGACGTATGCCGAAGGTCCGTTCTTTTGAAGGAACTCGAGTCGCTCGATTGCCTCTTCGACCGAGGGTATATGCCCCGCCGGCACATACCAGAATGCAGTATAAGGTTTTCCGAAGTTGACGAACCACTCTTTCCGGTTGCGAAGAACTTCTGCGTGACGACCTTTGAAGAGATATTCCTGGAGATCTTCGAAGGTTTCCCACACCGAGATATTGACGATGATCCTGTTATCATTGAAAGGATTAAACGCGGTAGCGTTATTGTTCTCATCTTTCAATCGCCAAACAAATCCCTTGCTGCCTTCCGCCAGTGCATTTACTTCATCCAGCTGGTCGACGAACGTTTTCATTATAGGATCGTTCATGTCGACTCCGGCAATTCTGCCGACGTTGATCTGCGCGAGGTACCAATGGTTGTTCATAGAGATGGTGTCAAGCAAAAACGTCAAAGTTAGTGATTCCCCCGGTGTGATAAAACAACGCAACGGCTACCATGTTTCTAAAAATTCCGGAAGATCAAAAATCGACTCCGGCATCACTGCCGGAATCGTGGGAGTTAGCTTTTGAATTTTCTTCTGAACCGGT
>DASPNN010000451.1:0-4824 GCA_035626495.1 Chryseosolibacter sp. | reverse complement strand
CCCCGAGGCCTATAACATTTTATGTGTCATTGCTTGCCTCGGGCGTTTCAACAAGGGAATTTTGCTCGATTGGGTTGGCGCTGATACGCTGCGGCTGCGCGCTTTGCTGGACGAAGCCCGCGACCTGGCCCTGGTCGAGGGCGATGAAAATGAAATCCGGTTTTCGGAGATGCAGATTGGCGAGATGATTTACAATGAGTTGCCGGAAACCAAGAAGCTTGAATTTCATTACCGCATTGCAAACCTGTTTTATTCCCGCGGGCCGGAGAATCTCAGCTCTACTGAGATCATATTGATGGCGACGAGCTTCAACCATTCGCTGGAGTGGGTCAAGTCGTACGGAAAATTGCAGCTGTCCGCGGAGCTCAACTACAAAGCCGGAAAGATCTCGCAACAGGATAAAGCGTTTGAACAGTCAAGATATTTTCTAAAAATGAGCGCCGAGCTTCTGAAGGGTTGTGATTGGGAAGAAGTGCGCGAGCTTGCATGGCTCGTCTACATGGATCGGGCCAGGCTTGAATATAATTTGGGCGAGTACGATCTGGCTGAAATTCACCTGGACTATCTCCTGGAACGCGTCACGGAGCCTGCAAAACGATCGAAGGTGTTTGAGCTCAAGGTTACGATCAATAACCATCTTGGTCGCTACCAGAAGGGTGTGTGGATTTTGAAAGAAAGTCTCAGTGAATTGGGTCTGGAGCTGCCGTTGGATGAGCAGGTACTGCACGTGGAGCTGGGCAATTTGAAGATAGCCCTTGCGTTGCACGAGGATGGAAAACAGGGGGTTTATCCAGGCGTCACACATATAAGCACCCTTCACTCCGATGCAATTTTGAAGCTTCTGTATGTAGGGGGTATGAGCCTGCATCACACATCGGACATGCTGATGCGGTGGGCGGCCTTGCAGATCATTCTTCGCGCCGGCCAGACTTCTTCGGCCGTCCAGGCCATCGGCTATGTTTCCTACGGCCGCATGCTCATTATTTCAGATGAGATTGAAAGAGGATTTGAGTTCGGCACCAAGGGACTGGAGATCAACAGGTCGATGCAGGACATCAGCTTACGATGCCGGGTGTTTGGCGTATATGCCTTTTATATTCAGCCCTGGAAGAGGGCGTTTGCCGAAAGTAACAGGTTGCTTGAAGAAGCCGCCGAGGCCGGCAGGATGGCGGGTGATCTGATCGGACTCTACATCCTCAAGACACACCAGCTCAACCTGCATTTCATTTCCGGTTTGCCGCTCACCGCGCTATTGAAGCTGGATTTCGAGGAGTCCTATCCGGGCATGGAGCTTACGTATTACATCACGCACTATCAGAAGAGTCTTATCAAATATTTGACGGGCGTGAGCGAAGTGTTTTCGATACCGCGGCAGCAGCCGCCCACGCTCGCAGCCCGTCTGACAATCCAGGAAGAGAAATTTTATCGAAACTATGTCTGGGGGCGGTATTATTTTCTTTTTGGCCATTACGAACTTGCGGCTCGCGCCGCGCAGGAGGCGCATGAAAACAGAAAGTTACAGGAGGGGTCGCCTTTGCTTCCAGCCAACCTGATGATCTGGTTCTTATCCGTTACGCAAAGCTGGTTCAATTATACGGAGCCCCGGCGCGCGGAATGCAGAACTGAGCTCCGGCTTGCATTGGAGTCATTCAGAACCTGGAAAGAGCACGCGCCGCTAAATTATGAGCCTGCCTGGCTGCTGATGACGGCTGAGTGGCATCGGTTACACGATAACGCCGAAGAAGCATTCGTCTACTATCAGAAGGCATTTCACACGTCCGGATCGAATATTTACTATCGTGCACTGACACGCGAACTTTGGGGTAAGTATCTCCTGAGTGTTTTTGGAGCCGGCAGCAGCGGTGTTGAACATTTGGCTGCTGCGATCGAAAGCTACCATGCCTGGGGTGCCGTGACAAAAGTGCGGCAGTTGTTACAGCAATTTGCGGCCATCCTGCCGAATCCAAACGAAAACCGCGGCCAGGTCGATATCGAAACGCTTCAGTATGAACTCAGCGGCGACCTCGAAGTAGCGTCGTTGGTGAAGAAGCTGATGGTTCTTTTGCTGAGAATTTCCGGCTCGACACATGTTGTCCTGGAAATCGTAGGGGACGATGGTGACCGGATTTTATATGATGAGCTTGCTCTGTTCAATCACACGGCAGCCAAATCAAAACACATACCCGTATCGTTGATTCTGATGGCACTGAAGTCGCAAAAAACTGTCATCGTCAACGATGTCAAGGCGGAGAAGGCATGGCGCGACCAGGAAGCTGTTCAAAGCCGGGGTGTCCAATCCTTTTTGATACTTCCCGTGACGATCAGTGGTCATCTGTCCATGGTGATTTATCTCGAAAATACTTTTTCAAAAAACTGGTACGTTACAGAAACGGTTAAGGCGATACGGGTGACGGCCAACCAGGGGGCCGTGGTGCTTGAGAATGCCTACATTCATGAAACGTCTGTCAAGCTCAATGACGAACTCCGCAAGGAAATGAAGGAGCGCGAACGGCTCTCGTCGGTGATCGAAGCTCAAAAGGACGCGCACCTGAAAGCTGTTGTGCAGGCGCAGGACAATGAGCGCAAGCGCATCGCGAGCGACCTACACGACAGCCTTGGCTCCCTGCTTTCGAGTGTGCGGTTGCGCTTCAACGGTCTGCAACATGATTTTGCGCACAAGGTGCCGGAAAAATCCAGCCGCTATAGCGAGACGCTGATACTTTTAGATGAAGCCATTGCAGAATTGCGTCAGGTGTCGCACCGGATGGCACCTGTCAGCCTGAGCAGGTTCGGATTAAAGTCGGCGCTTCAGACTTTTGTCGAACAGATCAATGCCTCCGAGCAATTGGATGTCGACCTTCAAATCCTTGGATATGAGCATCGGCTTGCCGAGGAGCTGGAAGTTGCCGTTTATCGTATTTGCCAGGAGCTGGTTCAGAATGTGATCAAGCATGCGCGTGCAAGTATTGTTCGCGTCCAGCTCATTCAGCATGCCGATTCATTAAACCTCATCGTTGAAGACAACGGCGTTGGTATCAGAAAAGACGACATTGGTCACGGGTTCGGGTTCCGGACGATCCAGTCGAAAGTGAACCTCTTTAATGGATCCTTCGGTGTTGAAAGTCACGACGGCAAAGGAACCATGGTGCTGATCGATTTTCCATTAGAGAAACGCTCCGGTTAACCCAAGTGAAAAGGGATCGCGTCTGGCGCTACCCCTTCGTCTGGCAAGCAATGCAGCAGTTACAATACCTCTGCTTTATATCCGGCTTTTTCCACTGCTTCGATCACCTTCTTTTTGTCTTTGTCACCGGCGACTGTCAGGACCTTTGACGGGTTGTTATAGTCAACATCCCAGTTTTTCTCCCCAACTGCCTCATTCAGGAACGGTGTGACGGTCGCCACACATCCTGAGCATTTGATATTCGTTTTGAATTTTAAAGGTTCCATATTATATAAATTAACTTTTTAAACTCTTAGCCTGTCTTGTCGACCAACTGATCACTGGTTGGGCAGTCATGCGATCCTGCACGTGTCTCAAATCTTTGCGCTCTTCAACCGCAGACTGTTCCCAACGACACTCACCGAGCTCAATGCCATGGCCGCGCCCGCAATCATCGGGTCGAGTAAGAAGCCGTTGATAGGGTAAAGCACACCTGCTGCCAACGGTATGCCGATCAGGTTGTAGATGAATGCCCAGAATAGATTTTCCCGGATCCCCCGCACCGTTCTCGTTGAAAGGTTCAGCGCCTTGGGAACGGACAGCAGGTCGGAGGTGATCAATGTCATCTTCGCAACATCCATGGCGATGTCGGACCCTTTGCCCATAGCAATGCTCACATTTGCTTGCGCAAGAGCGTGTGAGTCATTGATCCCATCGCCAACCATTGCCACTATTTTGCCTTCGCTCTGCAACTTCTTTACAAACTCGGCTTTATCTGCCGGTAACAATTCGGCCTTGTAATGGCGGACTCCAACCTGCCCGGCAACCGCCTTCACAGTAGATTCATTGTCGCCTGTTAAAATGTAAACATCAATTCCCTTTTCCTGCAGCAGTCTAATGGCTTCAGGAGAGGTAGCTTTGACCTTATCAGCGATGGCGATCATGCACAGCAAGCGCCGCTGATCCGCGAAGTAAACAACCGTCTTCGCTTCAGCCTGGAATTTCCCGGCCTGCACTAAAGTGTCTGCCGAAACAGCAATGCTATTTTCTTGAAGAAGTTTTCGGTTGCCAATGAAATAGGTTTCTCCGTCGACAATGGCTTTCACTCCGCGTGCCGTAATACTTTCAAATTTCTCAACCGGGACGCTCGAAACTCCGTTTTCACGCAACCTCTTGGTGACTGCGTCTGCAAGGGGATGTTCCGATTGCGATTCCAGGCTGTATAAGACCTGTTTCAATTTTCCGGATTCCGCATTATCGACCCACAGGACATCCGTTGCCACGGGCTTGCCCTCCGTAATGGTGCCCGTTTTGTCGAGGATAATCGCGTTGACTTTGTGTGCGAGTTCGAGGCTTTCGGCGTCTTTGATTAGAATGTTATTCTCCGCACCTTTCCCGACGCCGACCATAATCGCGGTCGGGGTAGCCAATCCGAGTGCACACGGACATGCAATCACCAACACAGTGACGGAAGTAAGCAGCGCATGTATAAAAGCATCCGATCCACCAAACACCATCCATGCGATGAATGTCAGGATCGATATCCCGATGACAACCGGAACAAAGATCCCCGCGATTTTATCAACCAGCTTCTGTACCGGGGCTTTGCTGCCCTGTGCCTGCTCGACCAGGCGGATAATTTGCGCGAGGATGGTGTCACC